>NZ_JBHWZY010001094.1:0-1963 GCF_042727815.1 Nocardia sp. NPDC060220 | reverse complement strand
GGACCGTTGAGCGCGCCTTCCTCACCACCCGAGATGCCTGCCCCGACGAAATTGAGGCCACGTTCGGCCATGGCGGCCTCGCGGCGAATCGTGTCGGTGTAGAGGGCGTTGCCACCGTCGATGATGATGTCGCCCGGCTCCATCACGGCAGCCAGCTCCTCGATGACGGTGTCGGTCGCCTCGCCCGCCTTGACCATGATCAGCACCCGTCGCGGCTTCTCCAGCGCCGCGACGAACTCCTCCACGGTCTCGGTGCGGACGAAATCGCCGTCACCGCCGTGCTCGGCGAGCAGTGCGTCGGTCTTGGCCACGGAACGGTTGTGCAGCGCGACGGTGTAGCCGTGCTTGGCGAAGTTGCGGGCGATGTTGCTGCCCATCACTGCCAGGCCGGTGACACCGATGTGTGCACGCGCGGTAGAGGTCGACATTGATCAGCTCTCTTCGTTCGGCGATTCGATGGGTGCAGAAGACGAACTCCTTGGCAGGCAAGTTACTGGGTGCCGGTTCGCCGCCGAACACCTACCACCGTGACCGGGGCTACACGGCGAACCGGGCCCGGCCCGCGTGTCGGCGGTCGCTGCTAGTGTCGGTCGAGTTCTGACACGGGGTGTCTCGCGACCGCGAGGCTGAGAACAGACCCGCTGAACCTGTTCAGGTAATGCTGACGAAGGGATGTCACGGTGTTGCACGCCCACACCACAAATACCGGCCTGTTCACCGATCACCTCTGGGACCGCACCAAGGTCCTGCGGAGCGCGATCGATGAGCTGGAATTCCTGCGGCACCTCGGCGAGGGCACCTTGCCGCTCGAGGTGTTCCGGACCTACATCGAGCAGGATTCGCTGTATCTGACCGGGTATTCGAAGGCGCTGGCGATTCTCGCCGCCAAGTCACCGGACCCGCAGACCGCGGCCTTCTGGGCCACCTCGTCCGCGAATGCCGCTGCTGTCGAGTCGGCCATGCACGACCAGATGCTCACCGGCGGAGCGCTGCCCCCGCGGCAGGGCGAGCCGGAGCATTCCCAGACCTGCCTGGCCTACGTCTCCTACCTGATCGCCGCCGCGGCGACCGAGTCCTACGCGGTCGCGGCGGCGGCCGCGCTGCCCTGCTTCTGGATCTATGCCGACGTGGGACGCGGCCTGGCCGAGAGTGCCGCGAAGGTGATCGCCGCCGACGCCGCCCACCCGTATGCCCAGTGGGTCACCACCTACGGCGCGGAAGAGTTCCAGCAGGCCGCGGCCACGGCGCGATCGCTGGTCGACGCCGCCGCCGAGTCGGCGAGCGAGCGTGAGCGGGCGGCGATGGAGAAGGCATTCATCCTCGCCGTGCGCTACGAGCTGATGTTCTGGGACACCGCCCTGCACCCGCAGCCCTGGCCTGCCGGATGAGCGGGCGGCTGCGCCGCGCACTCGCGGTCATGGCAACCACCGTCGCGACCCTGTCGCTGGTCACCGCCTGCGGTTCGGGCGGCGGCTCCGACCAGACCATCCGCTTCGCGCTGGACTGGACGCCCAACACCAACCACTCCGGACTGTATGTCGCCTTGCAGCGCGGCTACTTCGCCGACGCCGGTCTGGATGTGCAGGTGCTGCCCTACAACAACACCTCGGTCGACACGGTGGTCGATGCGGGGAACGCGGAATTCGGGATCAGCACCCACAATTCGTCGACGTTCGCCCGCGCCTCGGGTGCGCGCATCCAGTCGGTGCTCGCACCCCTGCAGCACTGGGCGACCGGGATCGGCGTGCGCGCCGACCGTGCCGACCTCGCAAGCCCGAAGAATCTGGACGGCAAGACCTACGCCGGTTTCGGTGACCCGGGTGAGAAGGAGTCACTCGCACAGGTCATCCGCAACGACGGCGGCACCGGCGAATTCACCTCCGTCATGCTGGGATCGTCGGCGTACGAGGCCGTCTACTCCGGGAAAGCAGACTTCACCGTCTCGTATCTGGCGTGGGAGGGC
>NZ_JBHWZY010001093.1:0-1969 GCF_042727815.1 Nocardia sp. NPDC060220 | reverse complement strand
GGCGCCCTTGAGGTTGCTGCCGATCACCTGATCGAAGAGCTCGCCGGTGACCTGCTCGATCGTCTGGAACGAGCCGATGCCCGCGTTGGCGAACAGGAGATCGAGGTGCCCGAAGCGGTCGGCCACCGCCGCGGCGAGATCGTCGAGATCGTCGAGATCGGTGGCATCACCGGCGATTCCGTGCGCCTGTCCACCGAGCTCGGCGACCGACGCGTCGAGGCGCTTCTTGTCGCGTCCGGTCACCACGACCCGAGCCCCCTCCGCGATCAGACGATGCGCGGTAGCCAACCCCATCCCACTACTACCGCCCGTGATCAGCGCGGTCTTGCCATCGAATCGAGAACCGTTGTGCGTCATGAACTCAGCCTGGCGGGTGGCAGCCCGAGCAGGCAGTGCGCAGTTATCAGGGGTGTGCCACCACCAGGATCGACGGTACTGCGGGACGGTCGGCACTGTCGCGCCGATCCGGGTTCCGCACGCGCACCGGATCGCTACGCGGATTCGGAGAGGCGCAGTCGGGGGAGGGCAGCCAGGCGGTCGGCGGTGTCGGTGTTCGGTTTCGGGTTGTAGAGCACCAGTGACCAGTGGGGATGGTCGGCGACGGTGAGCGTGGTGGCGTCGAAGTAGAGATCCCCGGCCTCCGGGTGGTGCAGGGCGTTCACGGCTTGCACAGGCGCACCGACATCGTGTCGCTCCCAGAGCTCGGCGAACTCCGGCTCGGCAGCAGCGAGTTCGCTTGCTACGCGCTGGAATTCGTCGTCGTGCGGGACGAGGGCCGCGTCCGCGCGATAGGCGGCGACCACACCCGGTGCGGCATCGGACCACAGGTCGGGCAGCTCGCGATAACGAGGACTGGTGAAGAACGTGACCAGGCAATTGTGCGGCTCGCCATCGTCACACCCGAACACCCGCCCCGCAAGCACGTTGAACGCCACGATGTTCCAGTACCGATCCCGCACTACCGCAGGTCCACGCACCCACCCATCGATGAGCGCCCGAATCTCCGCGGTCACCTCCACCGCAGACCCCCGCGCCACCGGCGGATTGAGCCCGGCTAGCACATACAGATGCGTTCGCTCGGCCACACTCAACCGCAACACCCCCGCCACCGCGTCGAGCACCTCCCCCGACACCCTGATGTCACGCCCCTGCTCCAACCAGGTGTACCAAGACACCCCGACCCCCGACAGCTGCGCCACCTCTTCGCGGCGCAGACCGGGCGTGCGCCGACGCGATCCCGGCAGTAGGCCCACATCACCCGGGGTGATCTTGGCGCGACGCGATGTCAGGAACGCACTGAGTTGGGCTCGGCGCTGGGTGCGCACCGAGCGCGTGTCGACCACTTCGCTCATCCCCCCATCGTCGTCGATAGCGATCCCGGTATCCAGGTGGTACCGGTACCCGGATTCGTGCGAAGTCTACGTTTGCCGCCGATGATCCAGCGGTTCCACGAGCAGTCCGGGTGATGCGCTGACGCAACAGGCAGGTGCAATGTGGTCGTGTCATTCGTGGGCGACTATTGCGGCGTCGAGCCACTGGACAGCTCTGTCGTAGTGATCGCGGTCGAACAGAATGGGGCAACTGCAGGCAAGTACGGGAGTCTTCTGTCTCATGCGGGAAGTGGACCCGTAGAAATGGTCCATCGCCGACTCGAACCGGAAGAACAGTGGAACGAGACCACCGTACGCGTCACCCGCAGGCTCCATGCCGGCGCAGATTTCGACGGTGTCGATGAGATCGATCAGAGGGATGGTAGCGATGCGGGCATGATCCGGCGGACGTCGGGGCTCTGCGCCTGTCGCACTGGAATTGGTCTCCTCGTTCCGCTGCAACGACCTATCCGTGCTGCCACGTATGTGTTTCCGTGCCTACCCGGACGAGAAAACTGCTGGTCAGCATTACTTTTTGAAGGGTGTTGCCGACCGGCAGCGCATCGATACAGCCACCACTGCGCGGCACTCTCAAAGGG
>NZ_JBHWZY010001092.1:0-1972 GCF_042727815.1 Nocardia sp. NPDC060220 | reverse complement strand
ATGTTGTACTCCTCAGCTGTACTGGCCCGCACATTGCGGTAGTGCTGATCCTGGTGCGCGCGTCTGCGGGCGGGTAGCCCCCGATATCCACCACCTCGTAAGGTTTCCTTATGAGCTTGCCGCCCGGAACGCCGGACCTGGAGGTGCTCGATCTCCTGGTATCGGTGGCAGAGCTGGGCAGCCTCGGTGCCGCGGCGCGCAGACACGGCATCAGCCAGCCCGCGGTCGGCATGCGCATCAGCGCGTTGGAACGGCGGCTGCGGCTGCGGCTGATCGATCGCGGACCCACCGGTTCGGCATTGACCGATGCCGGTGCGGCCGTGGTCGAGCTGGGTCGGCCGGTACTGGCCGCGGGGCTGGCTCTGATGGACGGTGTCGCTGACCTGCACCGCGAACTGTCACCACAACTGCATGTCATCGCCTCGAAAACCATTGCCGACCACCGTATTCCGCAGTGGCTGGCGGCGTTGCGCAAGCTCCGGCCCGAGCTCGCCGTCGAACTCGACGTGGCGAACTCACAGCAGGTGACCACGGCGGTGCGCGATCGCGAGGTGGTGCTCGGATTCGTCGAGGGGCCGCAGGCACCCGCGGGGCTGGGAAGCCGGGTGCTCGTGGCCGACGAGCTGGTCGTGGTCGTCGCACCGACCCATCCGTGGGCCACCCGCGCACGCCCGGTGCGCCCGCGCGAACTCGCCGATACGCCGCTGGTGTGGCGCGAGAAGGGATCCGGGACACGGGACACCGTCTGGGCGGCGCTACAGATCCACGGCACCCCCGCGCGGCCCGCGGCCGAACTCGGTTCCGCCGCAGCCATTCTCGCGACCACCCGCAGCGGACTCGCCCCCGCGGTGGTCAGCCGCCTGATCGTCGCCCACGAACTCCGTGCGGGCACCTTGCACGAGGTCGACCTGGCCGATTCGCTGGTGCTGACCCGAAAGTTTCGCGCCATCTGGCACCGCAGCACCCCACCATCCGGCCCCGCGGGCGACCTGGTCGACCTCGCCGCCCGCATCGAAGCGGCCCGACCGACAGTACGACGACCGCCGCGAGACTGATCCTCGACACCGACCAGCGACGCCGCGACGGCGCGGGCATCGCTGCCGTCCTGGTTACGGCTCCGAGAGGATCTCGAGATATCCGTCGGTGCCGTTCACCCGGACGCGCTGCCCGTCGCGGATCAGCTCGGTGGCGTGTTCCACGCCGACGACGGCGGGGAGACCGTATTCGCGGGCGATCACCGCGCCGTGGGTCATCAGGCCGCCCACTTCGGTCACCAGTCCCGCGATCCCGACGAACAACGGGGTCCAGCTCGGATCGGTGTAGGCGGTAACCAGGATGTCACCGGATTCCAGGTCGGCCTGCGCGATGTCGGCGATGACGCGGGCGCGACCTTCGATCGTCCCGCCCGAGACCGCCAAGCCGGGCAGTGCCCCGGCGGGCAGGTCCTCGCGCCGATACGCCCCGGCGAGCGCCTCACCGTCGGAGGTGAGCACTCGCGGCGCGGTGAGCGACCGATACGAACGGAACGCGTCCTGTCGTCCACCAACGAGGGCCCGCTCGGCCCGATGAGTGCGAACGACCTCCTGCAGCTCGTCGAATCTCAGGAAGAAGATGTCGCCGGACTCGTCCAGTACACCGGCCTGCACCAGCCGTTCGGCTTCGCGCAGCAGCGCCTGCTTGTAGACGAAGTAGCGGCTCACCATGCCGTATTTCGGGTACTCCCGATATCCGGAGAAGGTGCGCACACGCTCGATCATTCGCGCGGTCTCGGCGGCCTTGTGCTCCCCTTCGGGGAGAGCGCGCAGGCGTCGCAGAATCTGTCTTTCCGATTGTTCGGCCTCGCACAGGCCGTCCTCGAAGCGACGTCTGCCCTCACCCGGCCCGAAGTTCTTGATATTGCCGAGGATCGTCGGCACCAGCGTGGCGGGACTCTCGCTCCAGCGCGGCCGGGTGATGTCGAT
Source organism: Nocardia sp. NPDC060220 (assembly GCF_042727815.1). Lineage (NCBI taxonomy): Bacteria > Bacillati > Actinomycetota > Actinomycetes > Mycobacteriales > Nocardiaceae > Nocardia > Nocardia sp. NPDC060220. The sequence continues at coordinate 11 of NZ_JBHWZY010001092.1, read as the reverse complement.
TTCGCCGGTGC
>NZ_JBHWZY010001091.1:0-1974 GCF_042727815.1 Nocardia sp. NPDC060220 | reverse complement strand
GATCTCCCTGGTCGTGGCCGGGGCAGCGCGGCCGGCCATGAATCGTTGTGCGGCAGCGGGAATGACGCGATCCTGGCCCGAGATCAGGTACCAGCTGGGCGTGGTCGCCCATGACGGCGAGCCCGAGGGTTCCAGATTGGCGTTCAGCGCGGCCGAGAGTTGATGGGCATACATGTCCGCGGCGGTCTCCGGACTCACATCCTGGGCGAAAATCGTGTGAAAGTAGGGCGCGTCGATGTAGCCGTCGACATTGCGGCCCGCGAGGCCGGTGGGGTCGTCCACTACCCGAACCTGCAGCGCGGGCGGCAGGAGTTGGCTGCCGGGAAAGCGGATGGGGTCGAGCAGTCCCTGCACGAATTCGCCCTGTGCGGGCGCGAAGGCCGCGATGTAGACGTTGGCTTTGACCTTGGGGTTGTGGGTGTTGGTGACAACGGCCCCGCCGTAGGAGTGCCCGACGAGCACGACCGGCCCGTCGATGCGGTCGAGAACACCTTGCAGGGCCGCCGAGTCATTGCGGGGTCCGCGCAGCGGATTGTTCACTGCGACAACCGGATAGCCGCGGTCGCGCAGCTCGGCGGCGACCCCGTCCCAGCTGGTTGCGTCGGCGAAAGCGCCGTGCACCAGCACCAGTGTGGGTTCACCCGGATCGGCGGCGGCTGCTGCGGGAACAAGCGGGCCCACAGCGACAACCGTCACCGCCAGCGCGCTCAGTAACCGCCGCCTGCGCGGACTCAGGACATGCGTAGACGATGACATGATCGATCACCTTTCGTTAGCGCTCAGTACGCGAGCGGTGTAGTGGGAGAATGAAATTCGACAGCTTGCCCGAGCGGCAACCACTGCACCCGGTGGTGCACGCCCTCGGACTCCTCGAGTAACCGCACGCGAGCTCGGTCGTGGCTTTCGCTGAAATGGGTCCAGCCTTCGTAGTGCACGGGCAGTGCGATGCGTGGTTCGAGGAGCCTGATGAACCGCGCGGCATCACGGGCGTCCATCGTGTATTTCACCGGCCCGGTGAGTCCGAAGCGGACCGCACCGATATGCAGCAGCGCGATATCGACGTCGAGGCGGCGAGCCACTTCCTCCAGCCCCGCGAAGTAGACCGAATCCCCCGACATCCACACCGCCACACGCTTTTCCGCCGGCCGTTGGATCGCGAAGCCGAGGTTCTCGCCCGCGAGCAGCCGACTGAGCGGTGGCCCGTGCCGGCTCGGCGTGGCTAGCACCCGCAGCGGAGTTCGGCCCGGTGCGTTCAGGACGGTTTTCTGCCAAGCCACCATCGGCTCGGCGTGCGCGAGTCCGAGCCGACGGCTGCCGCTCGCCGTGGTGATGACCCGCGGCACGGTGCGCAGCAATGCCCGGCCCGCGTGGTCCAGATTGTCGGCGTGGTGGTCGTGGGACAGCAACACGGCGTCGATCGCGGGCAGGTCGGTCACCTGTATCGCCGGGCCGATCGTCTTCACCGACGAGGTGCCGAGGGCGAAGTCGTAGCGCTGTCCCGGATCGTCGAAGGTCGGATCGGTGAGGATGTTCCAGCCATCGATCTCGATGAGCGCGGTCGGCCCGCCGATGTGGGTGATTCTGACGCCCGCCACGGTGGCTGTTACCGCGCCTGCGGGAATCGGGTCGCTGCGTGCCGAAGCGACCAGTCCAGGGCGTAGTCGGCAATCTCCTCCCACCCGTCCTGGCTCACGAGCCGGTGTGTGCGGTCGGGGAACTCCACCCGCTCGACCAGCGCGGTCCCCTGTGCGTACTTGCGCAGGGCGGCCTTCTGGATAGCAGGTGGAGCGACGTGGTCGATTCCTCCGGAGATGAGCAGCAACGGTGCTCGGTCTGGCTTGCGGAAGTCGACGGCGGTGATCCCCGACTTCTTCTTCGGCAACGACAGCACGCCCTCGAAGAAAACCCGGTTGGACGAATTCACCGCGCTAGCAGCCCATTCCAGGTCGGAGTCGGCACGGCTGAGGTCGTTGC
>NZ_JBHWZY010001090.1:0-1977 GCF_042727815.1 Nocardia sp. NPDC060220 | reverse complement strand
TCGTCCAGATGTCGCGCTGATAGGCAGTCAGTGGATGGCGCATGGAAACGGACATGGATATACCCCTGAGGTGAAGAGCTGAAATGTGCTCGATCGCGCGGCGCTGCAGCGATCCGAATTCCGTCCGGTGGCGGTCTTCGCCCGGCTGATCGGGCGATTCACGAGTGGTCCGTGCGCCCAAACGGCGCTCGTTTCACTGTGTCATTCGGGTTGGTCGATAGCCAATGTTGTTGTGCGGTAACGGAAGTCACTTATCGCGGAAATGGGTCGGCGAAACGCCGGATTGTCCGGATATTTGGTCCTGTGAGACGAATACGGAGCCGAAGAATTGCACCGGGAGCCAAACCGCCGCGCAGGCGATCGGTCAGTTCTCACGCACGGCGATGTGACGATGGACTCTTCGCAGGAACGGCGGTGCCCACCAGTTCGCGGCACCCAGCAGGCGCATAAAGGCAGGTACCAACACGCCCCGGACGACGGTCGCGTCCATCAGCACCGCCAGTGTCAAGCCCACGCCCATCAGCTTGGTGAACGCGACCTGTGAAAAGGCCAGTCCCACACAGACAATCGCCATCAGCGCGGCGGCCGCGGTGACGATGCGGCCGGTGCGCTCCAGTCCGTACGCGACCGCGTCGGCTGTCACACCGCGCGTCCGGTACTCCTCGGCGATCCGTGACAGCAGGAACACCTCGTAGTCCATCGACAATCCGAAGGCCAAGCAGAAGACGAGCACCGGTACGGGCGCGGCCAGATAGCCGATCTCGGTGAAATCGCCGACCAGCCATTTCAGATGCCCGTCCTGGAAGATGTAGACCATCGCGCCGAAGGTCGCCGACAAGCTCAACGTGTTGAGCAGCACCGCCTTCAACGGGATCACCACACTGCCGGTGAACGCGAACAGCAACACCAGCATCGCGACCACGATGAGTGCGACCACCAGCGGCAGGCGCCCTGCCAATCCGGATTTGGTATCGGTGTTCTCGGCCGTGGCGCCGCCGACCAGCAGTGGCGCGGGCGAATCGGTCCGCCGGATGTCATCGAGCAAGGTTTCGGCTGCCGGCGAATACGGGTCGACGTCGGGGATCACCGTCAGATGTGCGCCCTCGGGCCCGGACTGGCCATGGACCAGCCGCACATGCGAGAGGTGCTGTATGCGTTGTGTCAGCTGGGCCAGTTCGTCCGCGCTGATCGGCCCGTCGACGACCACATCGAATCGGCCCGCCGAGGTCGCCGGGAATTCGGCGCGCAGCACGTCACCGACTTGACGGCTCTCCACCGTCACCGGCAATGCTCGGTCGTCGGTCAGTCCCAATCGCAACCCGGCGAACGGGACGCCGAGCAAGACCACCACCAGCAGCGCGGCACCACCGAATACCCAGGGGCGCGCGGTGACTCGCCGTGCGGTGCGATACCAGAAACCGTTCTCGGGCAGCATGGGTGCTGGGTCGGCTCGCCCGCGCAGCCGCCGTAGGCCTCGACGCAGGTCGAGTGAGTCGATGCGGTGCCCGAACAACATGAGCAGGGCAGGCAGCAATGTCACGGTCGCGAGCGCGGCCAAGAGCGTCACCGACAGGCAGGCCGCGGCCAGTGAACGCAGGAACGGCATCGGGAACAGCAGCATCGCCAGCATCGCGATGACGATCGTGGCGGCCGAGAACAGCACCGTGCGCCCGGCGGTCAGCACGGTCACCCGCACCGCGGTCGGCACGTCGCGACCACCGTGGCGCTCTTCTCTGAATCGGCTGACCAGGAACAGGCTGTAGTCGATGCCGAGACCGAGTCCGAGCACCGTGGTCAGGTTCAGCGCATAGCTGGAAACCTGGGTGATCTCGGTGAGCAGACGCAGGATTCCGAAGGTGCCGATGATCGACACCACGCCGAGTACCAGTGGCAGCCCCGCGGCGATCAGACTGCCGAAGATCAGCACCAACAGCACCAGCAGGATCGGAATCGTTACCGCCTCACTGACTTTCATGT
>NZ_JBHWZY010001089.1:0-1978 GCF_042727815.1 Nocardia sp. NPDC060220 | reverse complement strand
CGGCTGTGGCCGGCTTCGAGAACGTGCACACGCAACCCGTTGACGTCGTCGACGAAACGAGACCTCACCCCCTCCGCCAGCCCCGGAAAGTCGACGTCCTGAACCATAGCGCCCTCCTCCACTCGCGAATGTGGTTGCGCCGCATTCAAACACGGACCCGGACAATCCGGCCAGCGGTCGTTCACCCCTCGAACGCGTCGATGGTGTAGCTCGCTACACCATCGACCCGGTGGACAGCTCGATCGTATTTCCGGCCCGCGACGACAACCATGGAGTCATGACCGAGACACCAGCCGAGCAGACACTCGTGGTCGACATCGCCGGCGAACCCACCGTGGCGCTCGATGCCACGCAGGAGACACCGCAGCGCCGGACGGGCCCGCTGGGGGCGATCCTGCGCGCACCGTTCGAGGCCAGGACGTGGAAGGAGCTCGCCTATCTGGTCCTGTCGTTCGTTCTGGGCTGTGCGGCTGTGTGCTATCTGTTCTTCGGGTTCGGCGGCGGGCTGTACGCGTCGATCGTGCTCATCGGTATCCCGTTGCTGGCGGGGGTGCTGCTCGGCGGGCGGGCGTGGGGCCGGATCTACCGGTTCCTCGGGCGCGGGCTGCTCGGCGCCCACGTCGAATCACCACCGGATTTCACCAGGTCGAGCGGCTTGTTCGGTTTCCTGAAGAGCGCGTTCACCGATCGGCCGAGCTGGCGGGCGGTGTTGTTCCTGCTCGCGCAGTCGGTGCTCGGTGTCGCGGTGGGCTGGGTCGTCCTCGTGACGATCGCGATGGTCGGGTTCACGGCGATCTCCCCCGTGCCGTGGGCGCTGCTCGATCCGGTGCAGGTGGACGACAACGGCGTGGAGCATCACAGTCTCGCGCAGTTCGGAACGTTCTACATCGATACCTGGCCGCGGGCGCTCGCCATGGCCGGGATCGGCATTCTGCTGTGCTTCGCGCTGCCGTGGCTGATCCGGGCAATCTGCTGGGTGCATCGGATGCTGATCGTGCATCTGTTGGCGGCGACACCGCGCGACCGGCAACTGGCGCAATTGCGGGCCAGCAGACGCGCCGCGGTGGACGACGCGACCGCCACGTTGAGCCGGGTCGAGCGCGACCTGCACGACGGCACGCAGGCGCGGCTGGTCACCATCGCCATGGCGCTGGGCAGGGCCGAAGAACGACTGGCCGCGGGCGGCGACGCCCGTGACCTCATCGCCGAGGCGCGCGCCAACTCCAAGGAGGCGCTCACCGAACTGCGCGAACTGGTGCGCGGCATCCATCCACCCGCGCTCGAACTCGGTCTCGGCCCGGCGCTGGAGACGCTCACTGCCCGCTGCGCGGTGCCGGTCGACCTGCGTGTGCAGATCCTGCGGCGACCGAGCCCGGCCATCGAGGCGATCGCCTACTTCTCCGTCGCCGAACTACTGACCAATGTGGTCAAACACGCGCACGCGAACCGGGTGGCGGTGTCGGTGCTGCCCGACAGTCTGCGGTCCATCGCGGTCACCGTGCGGGACAACGGAATCGGTGGTGCGCCCCGTCCCGGCACGCAGACCGTCACCGGCAGTGGGCTGGCCGGGCTCGCCGCCCGCGCCCTCGCTGTCGACGGCACGCTCACCGTCGACAGTCCCGCCGGTGGGCCTACCGTGGTGACCATGATCCTGCCGAACGAGGGCCCGCAGTGACCGCGGGCGGTGCGCACGGACCGTTGCGGGTGGTGATCGCCGAGGACAGCGCGATCCTGCGCGACGGGCTGGCCGGGCTGCTCACCGAACGCGGTCACGAGGTGGTGGCGATGGTCGGCGACGCGACGTCGCTGAGCGAGGTCGTCGGCACACACCGGCCCGATGTCGCGGTGGTGGATGTGCGGATGCCGCCCACCTTCACCGACGAGGGTCTGCTGGCCGCCATCGAACTGCGCAGGAAGTATCCGGATACCGGCGTGCTCGTGTTCTCGCAGTGGATCGAAACCCGGTACGCCACAGAGC
>NZ_JBHWZY010001088.1:0-1981 GCF_042727815.1 Nocardia sp. NPDC060220 | reverse complement strand
GTCGCCGATCTGCAACCCGTTCACCCGGACGTGGCCTGCATGCGCCATGCTTGTGGCGTGGTTATCGCGTCTGATGTCGTTCCCGTGCGTGGCAGTGAGTACTCGGTCCTGTTGCGTCGCGTCCGGGCGGCGGACCTGCTCGACCGGCAAGTGGGGTATTACGGGTGGAAGAGCGCGCTGACCGCAGTCGCCTTCGTGGCTGGTTGGGTGGCATTTTTCGCCATCGGTGACTCGTGGTGGACGCTGGCGGTGGGGGTGTTCCTGGCCGCGGTGTTCTCGCAGATCGCGTTCCTCGGCCACGATGCCGGGCACAAGCAGATCTTCGCCGGGCGGCGGGCCAACTACCTGTACGGGCTGATCGCGGGCAATCTCGCCATCGGGCTGAGCATCGGGTGGTGGACCAGCAACCACAACCGGCATCACGCCCACCCCAATACCGAGGGCATGGACCCGGATGCGATGGGCGTGCTCGCGTTCTCCGGTGATCGTGCGCGGGCCGGAACAGGTTGGCGGCGGTTCATTTTCCGCTACCAGGCGTGGCTGTTCTTCCCGCTGCTGCTCCTGGAAGGTGGCAGCCTGCACTGGAAGAGCATCGTCGCGGTGTTCCGCTGGCCGATCCCGAACCGTATCTGGGAGGGCGCGCTACTGGCTGCGCACTTCATCGGCTTGCTCTCGGCCGCGTTCCTGGTGCTGTCGCCGGGTAAGGCGTTGGTGTTCATCGCCGTTCAGCAGGGTCTGTTCGGTCTGTACATGGGTTCCACCTTCGCGCCCAACCACAAGGGCATGGAAGTTCTGCCGGACGGCGACAACACCGACTTCCTGCGTCGCCAGGTGCTCACCTCGCGCAATGTGCGCGGCAGCTTCCTCGTCGACACCGCGATGGGTGGGCTGAACTACCAGATCGAGCACCACCTGTTCCCGTCGATGCCGCGCGCCAACCTGCGCCGTGCCCAGCCGATGGTCGCCCAGTTCTGTGCCGAGATCGATGTTCCCTACTGCGAGACCGGCTTGTTCGAGTCGTACCGCCAGGCGATGACCCACCTGAACGAAGTCGGCCGCCAAGCGGCCCGCTGACGCCTACTCGCCGGCCGCCGCGAGGTAGGCGGCGGTGAGTTCTGCGAGCACCCCGTCGTCGGGAAGCGGCGCGCCACGCAGATGGGTGGCGCGCAGTTCATCCATGAAGCGCTCCCACATCGGGGGCCCGCCCGCGGCGAGTAACTCCGCGCGCACCGTCAGCTCCGGCGCCGTGTGCAACCATCGCGCGCCCCACGCGCCCAGTGCGGCCAGCACCGGAACGAGCTGAATCGCGGCCTCGGTGAGGTGGTATTCGACCTTCTGCCGGTGACTGGGGTCGTCGTCGCGCGTGAGCAGACCTGCGCCGACGAGTTTGGCGAGCCGTGCGGCCAGGATGTTCGAGGCGATGCCCTCGATGGACCCGGTGAGTAGTTCCCGGAAATGCGTATGCCCGCCGAACATGATGTCGCGCAGGATGATCAGGCTCCATCGGTCGCCGAGGAGCTCGACCGTGAGGTTGATCGGGCAGCCCGACTTGCCCGGCGGCACCGGCAACTTCTCCTGGGCAACTGGTTGCGACATAGGATCAGTCTAGGATACGTTCGTCACTGCTTGCACATTGCAATCAGAAAGGGCACCTCGATGGCTCAGATGGTCCGCGTTCAGAACTTCAGCATTTCCAGCGACGGGTACGGCGCGGGGGAGGGGCAGAGTCTGGATCGCCCCTTCGGTCACGCCGAACCCTCTGACCTCATGTTTTGGGCCGGCGCCACCGCGCACTGGCCCAATCGGACCGAACCCGGTGGTACCTACGGCCTCGACGACTACATCACCCGCGACTACGCCTTCAACATCGGCGCGGAAATCATGGGCCGCAACAAGTTCGGCCCACAGCGTGGACCGTGGGAGAACTACGACTGGCAGGGCTGGTGGGGCGACAACCCGCCGTTCCGCACTCCGGTTTTCG
>NZ_JBHWZY010001087.1:0-1986 GCF_042727815.1 Nocardia sp. NPDC060220 | reverse complement strand
CACTCGGTCGCCCGCCTTCCTGTCGTGGTTGGTCAGAGATTCACGCCGTAGTCGCGGGCGATGCCAGCCAGGCCCGAGGCGTAACCCTGGCCGACCGCGCGGAACTTCCATTCGCTGTTGTGGCGGTAGAGCTCGCCGAACACCATCGCGGTCTCCGTGGACGCGTCCTCGGACAGGTCGTAGCGCGCCAGTTCCACGCCGGTGTTCGCGTCGGTGACGCGGATGTAGGCGTTGCGGATCTGGCCGAACGACTGACCACGGGCCTGGGCGTCGTGGATCGACACCGGGAAGAAGATGTTGGTGATCGTCGGCGGGGTGGCGGCCAGATCGACGTTGATGATCTCGTCGTCCCCGTCGCCCTCACCGGTCAGGTTGTCACCGGTGTGCTCGATGGTGCCTTCCGGCGAGCGCAGGTTGTTGTAGAAGACGAAGTGCTGGTCCGAGAGCACTTTCAGATTCGTGCCGGTCGCCAACGCGCTGGCGTCCAGGTCGTGGTCGGCACCGGTGGTGGTACGCACGTCCCAGCCGAGACCGACCGCCACCTTGGTGAGGTTGTCGGTCTGCTTCGACAGCGAGACATTGCCGCCCTTGGCGAGTGTGACGCTCATGAAAACCCTTCTGTCCAGATGGTGTGCCGTAGAGGAACTTACGCTGCGGGCCCGTTGTCGGCCCAGGATCGCAGGGTCTCGACCCGACCCTCCAACGCCCGCAATTCGGTGTCGTCGAGGACGGTGCGCTGGATGCCACGGTCGACGGCGAACGCGGACTGCCGGTGGTCGTCGATCACGTCGACGTCCAGCTGCACCGCGGTGTAATCCGGCGCCGACGGCATCTGCTCGGCGATGACCGTCGCCCGGCCGCGCGCACACAGCGCCACATTGCCGCCGCCCAGAATCAGCAACGCCACCTCAGGCTGTGCCCGCAACCGTGCCAGCGAACCACGATCGGACTTCAAACTGAGAAGAATCCGCCGGTCGTCCGCGCGCACCGGCCACGACACCGGGATGGCGTGCGGCCCCGCGTCGGTCGTCACCAGCACAGCGATGGTTTCCTGCGGCCATACCGGCAACACGTCCAGCTCAGGATGGTCGGCCATCACATCCTGTCCTGCCGGATCTACCTCTGTACCCATCAACCTCACCTCGACGATCGCCGGACCCCTGCCCCGCCGCGGACGGCGAGCTGCTTCGAGTCTAAAGCTGTGTGGCCCTTGCCCGCTGGCGCGCGCACGATTGTCCACAAGATCTCAGCAACGTCTCAGCCGCCGACGCCGTGCACCCACCCCACGGAGCATCGTTAGCTCAGCGGTAGCCGACGCCGTCGGCGGGTGATGCTCAGCGCGGCCAGAAGGTATGCCAGTCATCCGCGCCGAGCGGGGACCGAGCACCTCGTTCGGCTTCGGCGGCGTCCTCGGCGGCGCGGATGGCGGTGGCGAAGTCGACGGCCGCTGTGCGGAGCCGTTCCTCGGCCGAATCAGGCCCGCCCAGTTCCACCACGCGCAGGGTGTCCGGGACGAGGTCGGCGGGCAGGCCCGCGTTGGCGCTGCGGGTGCGGATCTTCTCGGCGAGAGCGAGAGCGGGCTGGGCCATGGCGATGCCGTCGAGGCAGGAGCGGCGGGATTTCTCCGCGGATTTGCGCTCCTCCCACGCCTTTTCCTGCGCCGCGATCTTGGCGGCCACCGAGGTACCCGAGGAGAAATCGGCATCGGTGAGGTAGGGACTGCGATGGACGAGTTTGCCGACCAGGGTCGCCGCCACGTCGTCGACGGTGAACTCGCCCGCGTGTTCGGCGATTCGGGAGTGGAACAGCACCTGCAACAGCAGGTCGCCGAGTTCTTCCTTGATGGTTTCGGCGTCGCCGGCCTGGATGGCGTCGAGGAGTTCGTAGGTCTCCTCGAGGAGATAGGGGCGCAGCGAATCGTGGGTTTGGGTGCGCTCCCAGCCGCCGAAATGCCAGAGGCGATCCATCACCTCGACGGCGTCGGAC
>NZ_JBHWZY010001086.1:0-1987 GCF_042727815.1 Nocardia sp. NPDC060220 | reverse complement strand
CCCTCGAGGAGGAATCGATGACCAAACTGACCGCAGGAATCTGTACCGTCGCCGCCGCGGTGGCGACGATCGCCCTGGCCGCGGCGCCCGCCCAGGCCGCCCCCGGTCTGCCGCTCACCCCGATGATCGCCGAGCCGGCCGCCGACGGTTTCGCCCCGGAGACCGGCTCGAGCGGCATCTACAACGGCATCATGTGCCAGCTGCACACGATCTCGGCCGAAGTGCCCTGCATGTACACCTGATCAGCTGGTCCACTGCTGGTAGACGTCGACGATGCGGCCGCCGCGCGTGCCGGGCGCGTTCAGGAAGACGGAGACGGTGCCGTCGGGATGGGCCGCCGCTTCCGTCACCACCTGACGCAGGGTGGCGCGGATGCCGCCGTCGGCGTCGCGGTACAGATCGCTGTCGGGATGCAGACCCGCGCCGATCCGATTGGCGGGTACGAGCATCGCGGTGATCGCCGGAATCGGCCCCGCCCCGAGGGCCGCGGTCTCCTCGTGGCTGAGTTGGGCACCGATCCGATCGGGCTGGGCCTGTGGTGCGAACGCGGTGGCCGAACCCGCGCCGAGTAGCACTCCCGCCGCGACGAATCCTGTGCCAAGGGCAGTGCTGGTGACGCCGAAACGCATGAAATACCCTCTCGCTGATACCTGATTTCCCTATGGCTCAGGTGCTGAGCCGCCCGGAGCGTAGTCGCAGGCCAATGGGCCTAGATCGAATTCTTTCCCGGATCGGGGCGGCGTGTCGGGCGTGTCGTCGGTGGGTCGCTGCGGTCTGGGTCACTGTGCTCCACCCTGTCGTCCGGCGTGCCGAGGCGAACTGAGACACTGGAATCCGTGAGTCTTACGCAGGTACCGGTTTCGGCCCAGCTCTTCGAGCGGGCGGCCGCCGTGATCCCGGGTGGCGTCAATTCCCCGGTTCGTGCGTTCAACTCGGTCGGCGGTACGCCACGGTTCATCACCTCCGCGAGCGGCTACACGCTCACCGATGCAGACGGCAACGACTACGTCGATCTGGTGTGCTCGTGGGGGCCGATGATCCTCGGTCACGCCCACCCCGCCGTCGTCGAGGCCGTGCAGAGGGCCGCGACGAGCGGACTGTCGTTCGGTGCGCCGACCGAGGCCGAGATCGAGCTGGCCGAGGCCATCGCCACCCGCGTCGACCCTGTCGAGCGGGTCCGCCTGGTGAACTCCGGTACCGAGGCCACGATGAGCGCGGTCCGCTTGGCCCGCGGTTTCACCGGCCGATCCAAGATCATCAAATTCTCCGGCTGCTACCACGGTCACGTCGACGCGTTGCTGGCCGACGCGGGCTCCGGTGTCGCGACCCTCGGTCTGCCGACCTCACCCGGCGTCACCGGCGCGCAGGCCGCCGACACCATCGTGTTGCCCTACAACGACCTCGCCGCCGTCGCCGCCGCCTTCGACGCGCACCCAGGCCTGATCGCCTGCGTCATCACCGAGGCCGCCGCGGGCAACATGGGCGCGGTCGCGCCGCTGCCCGGCTTCAACGAAGGTCTGCGCACCCTCGCCCACGACAGCGGCGCGCTGCTGATCATGGACGAGGTGATGACCGGATTCCGGGTCAGCGCGTCGGGTTGGTACGGCCGCGAAGGCGTCGCCGGTGACCTCTACACCTTCGGCAAGGTGATGAGCGGTGGCCTGCCCGCCGCCGCGTTCGGCGGTCGCGCCGAGATCATGAACAACCTCGCCCCGCTCGGCCCGGTGTATCAGGCGGGCACGCTGTCCGGTAACCCCGTCGCCGTCGCCGCGGGCCTGGCGACCCTGCGTGCGGCCGACGACGAGGTGTACGCGGCGCTGGACCGCAATGCCGATCGTCTCGGCGCGTTGTTCGCGAAAGCCCTGACAGAGGCCGGTGTCGAGCATCAAGTCCAGTTCGCAGGCAATATGGTGAGCGTGTTCTTCGCCGAGCGTCCGGTGACCGATTACGCCGCCGCCAAAGCGAGCCAGACCTGGCGTTACCCCGG
>NZ_JBHWZY010001085.1:0-1992 GCF_042727815.1 Nocardia sp. NPDC060220 | reverse complement strand
GGCGCGTTCCTGGAAACTCTGGTCAGCCACGACACCGCTGCCCTGGTCGACAAGATCGGGACCTGGCTCGACCAGTTGCGCACCATCCTCACCGTCCTCGGCGCCCGCACCCCCGCCGATCTGGTCGGCGCCGACCTGCTCGTCACCGGCGATGTCGCGAACTTCTGCCTGCTTCGCGGCATCGACGCCGCAGCACTTGCCCACCGGAGCCCCTGGTGGCGTGAATCCGAAAATCGAGAAGGAGTCACCCATGAATGACATGTCGTACGCGGCGGTGCCGCTGCAGTGGGTGGGGCCTGTCCGCATTACCGGAAATGTCGTCGACGACGCCGTCGACGTTCCCCTCGCCACCTACGAAACCCCGCTGTGGCCCTCGGTCGGGCGCGGCGCGCGCATCAGCACCCTGGCCGAGAAGGGCATCGTCGCGACGCTGATCGACGAGCGGATGACGCGCTCGATCCTGCTGGAAGCCGACGACGCGTACACCGCCTACACCACGGTCGGGCAGTTGGAAGGCCGCATGGCCGAGCTCCAGGAGGTGGTCGCCGGCAGCAGTCGTTTCGCCCGGCTCATCGACCTGCACCACCAGATCACCGGCAACCTGCTGTTCCTGCGCTTCGAGTTCACCACCGGTGACGCGTCGGGCCACAACATGGCGACCCTGGCCAGTGACCACCTGATGGATCACATCCTGTCGACCATGCCCGGGGTGCGCTACGGCTCGATCTCGGGCAACTACTGCACCGACAAGAAGGCCACCGCGGTCAACGGCATTCTCGGTCGCGGCAAGAACGTGATCACCGAACTGCTCATCCCGCGCGAGGTGGTCGAGCAGCGCCTGCACACCACCGCGGCGCAGGTGACTCAGCTCAATATCCGCAAGAACCTGATCGGCACCCTGCTGGCGGGTGGAATCCGTTCCGCCAACGCGCATTACGCCAACATGCTGCTCGCGTACTACCTGGCGACCGGCCAGGACGCCGCCAATATCGTCGAAGGATCCCAGGGCATCACCCATGCCGAGGATCGTGACGGCGACCTCTACTTCTCGTGCACCCTGCCCAACCTGATCGTGGGCACGGTCGGCAACGGCAAGCACGCGAGTTTCGTCGACGAGAACCTGGAACGCCTCGGCTGCCGCGAAGACCGGCAGCCCGGCGAGAACGCCCGACGCCTCGCGGTGATCGGGGCGGCCACCGTGTTGTGCGGGGAGCTGTCGCTGATGGCGGCACAGACCAACCGCGGTGAATTGATGCGTGCCCATACCCAATTCGAGCGGTCCACCACGAGCAACGGAAGCCCACGATGACAACTACACCGGTCGGTATCCACGACCTCTCGTTCGCCACCACCCACTACGCTCTCGATCACGCCGTCCTCGCCGAGCGACTCGGCGTGGATCGCGACAAGTTCTACCTCGGCATCGGCCAGGAGAAGATGAGCGTCGCCGCCGCCGACGAGGACATCGTCACCATCGCCGCGGCCGCCGCCAAGCCGATCCTGGAACGGCACGGCACCGACAACATCCGCACCGTGCTGCTGGCCACCGAGACCGGTGTCGACCAGTCCAAAGCCGCTGCGCTGTACCTGCACTCGCTGATCGGGCTGCCCAACGCCGCCCGCGTCGTCGAGCTCAAGCAGGCCTGCTACGGCGGCACCGCCGGGCTGCAGTTCGCCGCGGGGCTGATCGCTCGCGACCCGTCGCAGCGGGTGCTGGTCATCGCCGCCGACATCGCGAAGTACGAACTCGACACCCCGGGTGAGCCGACCCAGGGCGCCGCCGCTGTCGCGATGCTGGTCACCGCGGATCCGGCGATCCTGGCGCTGGACCCGATTTCGGGCCTCTACAGCGCCGACATCATGGACTTCTGGCGTCCGAATTACCGGACCGAGGCCATCGTGGACGGCAAGACCTCGGTCAACGCCTACCAGAAGGCCGCCCAGGAGGCCTGGTCGGACTACCGCCGTCAGGGCGGTCGTGAGCTCGGTGAG
>NZ_JBHWZY010001084.1:0-1993 GCF_042727815.1 Nocardia sp. NPDC060220 | reverse complement strand
CCCACGCCGCAGCTACTACCATGCGGCGGGGCGGGGGCCCCCCGGCCGCGTGGGGCCCGGTTGGATGGGATTGGGCCGGGGGCGCCCCCCCCCGGGGGGGCGCCCGCGGCAGTGGCCGGGCACGAGGTGCAACCGGTGGAACTGCCCTACGGCGACACGGCGCTGTTGATGCTGCTGCGCTGGCCGACCGCGGGCCTGGCCGACGCCGACACACTCGAGAACCCCGAACTGCTCCAGCAACGCACCAAACGTCACCTGGCGATCGGCAGGGTGATCCGGCGACTCGGCCTGGTCCGCCCCAGCCAGATCGACCGGACCGAAGCCAGGCTGCTCGAATTCTTCGAGGACTTCGACGTGGTGATCACCCCGACGCTCGCCGCGCCACCGCCCAAGGCCAGGCAGTGGAGCGGGCGCGGGTGGGCCGCGAATGTCGTGTCCTCGGCGCGCTACGCGCCGTTCACCGGACTGTGGAATCTGCTCGGCTGGCCCGCGGCGTCACTACCGATGGGCACCCATCCCGAAGCACACACCCCGTTGGCCGCGCAGCTGGTCGGTCCGCCGGGCAGCGAGTCCACCTTGCTCGGTCTCGCCGCCCAACTGGAACTGTCGAACTAGACCGCGATCGGCTGCGGCTGCGGTGTCGGCTCGGAGAAACCACCGTCGACGGCGCGACCGGCGAATTCCAGAATGGTCGGGCGCGTGTCGTCGGCCCGCCATGCCACCGCCAGCTCACACGGGGTGAGACCGGCGACCGGACGCGCGGTGAGCCCGGGCCAGCGGTACATCGGCACGTTGTTCTCGGCCAGCAGGCACACGCCGAGGCCGAGGCTCACGGCCTCGAGCTTGTCCTCGGGGGTGGCCGCCTCGGCGCCGATCTTGGCCGCCTTGCCGCCACGGGCATCGTTGCCGAGCCAGAAGTCGCGGACCGCGCCCGCCTCGGTGGGCAGGGCGACGAAGGGCTCGTCGAGCAGATCGGCGAATTCGATGCTGTCCTGTTCGGCCAGCGGATGCGACTCCGGCAGCAGCACCCAGCGCGGCTCGGTGCGCAGCACCTGCCAGCGATAACGGTTGGGGTCGGGCAGCGGCAGCCAGACCAGCGACAGGTCGGCCTGTCGACCGGCCAGGCCACTGGAGGGGTCGTTCCACGACGCGGCGTGCAGGGCGAGGCGGTGACCGCTCGCGCTCTCGAGGTCGTTGAGCAGACCCCGGCCGAGCGCGGACTGGATTCCGACGCGCAGCACCTCGCCTGCTTCCTGGAGGGACACGTTGGTCACCTCCCACAGCTCGAGGATCTTGCGTGCGCCTTCGAGCAGTTCCTTACCGGCGACGGTGAGGGCGACACTGCGCTGGTTGCGGTCGAACAGGACCACGTCGAGCTGGCGTTCGAGCTGGCGGATCTGGCGTGACAACGTCGGCTGAGCGATATGCAGCCGCTGGGCGGCGTTCGTGAAATGCAGTTCCTCAGCGACGGCGACGAAATACCGCAGATCGCGCAAATGCGGGTCCATAGCACCTTGCTATCAGAATCGGTCGGGAAAATCCAGCCAAAACGGGCAAGGAAGTTCGCGGAAGTGGATCAAAACAGTCACCAGGTTGGTATCGCACAGCATATGGCCTGACATGGTGAGCTGCACCATCGGATTGTCTATTGTTCGTGGCGATCTGCCGCCGAGTGGATCGATGTCATATCTGGGCGGCTGACCAGCGAAAATGCGTCGCTGTTCACACCACCTGCTCCGATGTGGGCCGCACCGCGCCGCTGTCGTGCGCGCCGAAAGGTGCCGCTGACCACGGCGACCGTGACCAGCAACTTCGTCGAAGTGATGTTAGTCACAAACAAGTTTCGAAGCGGTGAATCCGGCTGCGCACCAACAGGTGTCGCAGCCGGAATCGACTACTTGCTCTTCTTGAGACGCAGCACCGCGGGCAGGTCGATTCGGCGCATCCCGCGCGCACCGGCCGCCCGCATCGCCGCGACCGCGACGACCAGCTT
>NZ_JBHWZY010001083.1:0-1994 GCF_042727815.1 Nocardia sp. NPDC060220 | reverse complement strand
ACTTCGGGATGACGAACCCGACCGCGGCGAGCGCCAGCGGATGCAGTCGACGAATCACCGGCAGCGTGAACTTGCCCGCGGCGTTGAGATTTCGGCGCAGATCCAGGTTGTCGAAACTGGCTTCCAGCCCCATCGCCGAGTACACCAGCAGGAACAAGCCCGCGGTGCGATCGAGGCTCGCACCCATTTCGGCGAGGTCGGCGGGTGGCGCGCCGACAGCGACACCGGCCAACGGCAGATCCGGAGCGTAGAGCGACTGGATCTGCGCGGCCCAGGCGGCAGTGTTGCCGCCTTCGGAGTAGCCGTAGATCCCGTACTGGCTGATCTGCGCCGATCGGGTGGTGAGCAGGTACCGCGCGGCACGCATGACGTCGAGCAAGGCGCGGCTGTTGGCCGGACCGATCACATAGGGATGAGTTCCCTCGGTTCCCAGCCCGGGGTAGTCCGTGACCGCCACCACCCAGCCGCGGGCCAACGCGGCGGCGATGAACACTCCTTCGTATTCCAGCCCGCGTTCGAGTAGCCGCGACACCGCTGCCGAACGTGCCATTCCCTGCGTGCCCGGAGCGAACCCGACCAGTGGCAGCGGTCCCGAGATATCGCGGGGAATCAGAATTGCTCCCGAGACCGTGATCGGCTTTCCTGCAAGGTCGGTGGAACGGTACAACACGCGATACGCGTCGGCCCGCACCGTGATTCCCGGGGCGATCCGTGCGGTCATCGGTCTGATTCGCAGAATTTCCCCGGCGGCGGCTCTGCTGACGGTCGATTCCGGGAGGGGCTGATAAAACCTTGTGCGCCGGCACGACATCATCGGATCAACCCCGTGCCGTGGGGTGCGGCGATCCGGTCGAACGTCAGTACGCCGTCGAGGAGTTCGCCTTTGCCGAGTAGGGCGCGATCGCGGTAGTAGTTGTTGACCACCTTCCAGGGAGAGCGCCGCCCCTGTCGCGGCATGACACCGTCGCCGCGCTGGATGTAGCCGGAGGTCAGGTCACCACCCATCACGGACTCTTCGGCGATGTCGTCGGCACCCGCTCGCACCGAGAATCGGGAGTATCCGCCGTCGCGCATGGCGTTGAGGACCCGGCAGAAATAGGTGGCGGCGAGGTCGGCCTTGAGCGTCCACGACGCGTTGGTGTAGCCGAGAATGATCATGGCATTGGGGACCCCGGAGATCAGGACACCCTTGTAGAGCACCGAACCGTGGGGGTCCACCGGTACGCCGTCGACCACGAGTTCGGCGCCGCCGACGATCTGCACGTTCAGGCCGGTGGCGGTGACGATGATGTCGGCCTCGAGCTCCTGGCCCGACTCGGTCAGCACGCCCTTCTCGGTGAACTTCGCGATGCGGTCGGTGACGATATCGGCCTTGCCGCTTTTCAGCGCCTTGAACAGGTCACCGTTGGGCACCACGCACAGACGCTGATCCCACGGGTTGTAACCGGGCGTGAAGTGCCGCATGTCGATCTTGTCGCCCACTTGCAGTCTGACCTGGTTCAAGAACACCTTCTTGGCCAGCTCGGGATTGGTGCGCGAGAGCTGGAAACTGGCGCGCTGCAACGCGATATTGCGGGCACGGCCGATCCGATAGGCGATCTTCTCCGGCACACGGGCTTTGCGCATCGTGATCGCGACGGGATCATTCGAGGGCAGCGTCTGGATGTAGGTGGGTGAGCGCTGCAGCATGGTGATGTGCTCGACGGCGTCGGCCATCGCGGGGATCAGGGTGATCGCGGTGGCACCCGAACCGATCACCACGACCTTCTTGCCCTGGTAGTCGAGGTCCTCGGGCCAGTGCTGCGGGTGCACGATCTGGCCGGTGAAGTCCGCGGCGCCGGGGAACGCCGGCTGATAGCCCTTGTCGTAGTCGTAGTAGCCGGTGGCGCCGACCAGGAAGTTCGCCGACCAGATTTCGATCTCGCCGGTGCGCTCGTTGCGGACTTCGCCCGTCCACAGTCCGGTGGTGCTGTCGAAGGAGGCGCGAATTCCTC
>NZ_JBHWZY010001082.1:0-1994 GCF_042727815.1 Nocardia sp. NPDC060220 | reverse complement strand
GGTCCTGCTGTCCGAGGACGGACTGCGCATCGCCCACTCCCGTGGCGTGAGCAAAGACGACGCCGAACGGTTCGCCGCGGCGGCCTCGGGCCTGCGCTCGCTCGGTAAGGCGCTCGGCGAGTTCTGCGGCGGCCCGTCGAACGCGGTGCGCCAGAACATGACCGAGTACGACGAGGGCATGATCATGATCACCGCCGCCGGTGTGGGCGCGCTGCTCGGTGTCGCCACCACCGCCGATGTCGATGTCGCGCTGGTGGCGCATCGGATGAACGAACTGGCCTCGCGCGTGGGTCACGAGATCGGCAGCGCGCCCCGCCTAGGCGGGAGGAATTGAGCCGCGGCAGGCGCGATCCCGATCTGGTGCGGTCCTATGTGCGCACCGGCGGGCGGGTGCGTGCCGCCCATGACCTGGACCTGGTGACCCTGGTCCGTGCCGTCGAGGACGCGCGTCCCGATCACCGCCCCGACGAACGTCGCCTGCTGGCTCTCACCAGCCGCCGCGGCGCTCTGTCGATCGCCGAGCTGTCGGCCTATCTCGACCTGCCCGCCTCCGTCGTGAAGATCATCGTTTCCGATCTGCTCGACAGCGGTCACCTGCACTGCCCCACCCCGGCACAGGTGAAGCCGGAACTCGCATTGATCAAGGAGGTGCTGCATGGCCTCCGCGCCATCGCGGGATGAGGTCGACTACGTCGCGGAAACCGTGACACGGTCGGTGAAGATCCTGGTCGCAGGCAATTTCGGTGTCGGCAAGACCACCTTCGTGTGCGGGGTGTCCGAGATCAGGCCACTGCGCACGGAAGAGACGATCACCGAGGCCAGTATCGGTGTCGACGACATGGCGGGTCTGGGCAGCAAGGTGTCGACCACTGTGGCACTGGATTTCGGCCGCATCACCCTGAATCCCCAACTGGCGCTGTACCTTTTCGGTACGCCGGGCCAGGAACGATTCGCCCCGCTGTGGGAGGAACTGGCTCGTGGTGCCCTCGGCGCGCTGGTGCTCGTCGACACCCGCCGTATCGAGAAGGCCGACGACGTGCTCTCGGCGCTGGAACAGCGTGGCGTGCCGTACGCGGTGGCGGTGAACGAATTCGAAGGATTCCGGCGCTACCCGCTCGAGGAGGTGCGCGAGGCGCTCGACCTCGCGCCCGAGACTCCGGTGATCGCGCTCGACGCACGTCGCCGTGATCAGGGCCTGCGCGCACTGATCACGCTGGCGGAATACCTCTTTCGCAGACAGGAAGCAACAGCGTCATGACGGTCGATATCGCCGCCGACGAACGGGTGGCGATGTGGGCACCCGAATTCGCCGCCGACCCACAGGCGGCGTACCAGCGGATGCGCAGGCGGTTCGGCTCGGTGGTGCCGGTGGAGTTGTCGCCGGGCATCCGGGCCACGCTGGTGATCGGCTATCACACCGCTGTGCGCATCCTCAACGATCCGGAGCACTTCCCGGCCGACCCCCGCATGTGGCAGCGCGACATCCCGCTGGACTGCCCGGTGCTGCCGATGCTGCAGTTCCGCCCAGCCGCGCTGCGCACCACCGGTGCCGAGCACACCCGATACCGGCAGGCCAATGTCGCCGGGATCGCCGGGGTGGATCTGTACGCGATGCACAGCACCGTCGAACAGTTCGCCATCCCGCTGATCAACAGCTTCTGCGCGACCGGGTCCGCGGACTTGCTGAGCCAGTACGCGTTTCCGCTGGTGTTCCAGGCGCTGAACTCGATGCTCGGGTGCACGCCCGAGATCGGGCAGCAGGTCGCCACCGGGATGGCGCAGATCTTCGAAGGTGACGACGCCGAGGCGGGCAACAACCTGCTCGCCTCCGCACTGGCCGATCTGGTGGGGTTGCGCCAGCGCGAACCCGGTGACGACGTCGCCACCCGCCTGCTCCAGCACCCGGCGGCGCTGACCGACGAGGAAATGGTGCACCAGCTGCTGGTGCTCTACGGCGCGGGCATCGAACCGATGCTGAACCTGGTGGTCAACAC
>NZ_JBHWZY010001081.1:0-1994 GCF_042727815.1 Nocardia sp. NPDC060220 | reverse complement strand
CAGCTCCTACCGCACCGACCGGAAGAACTCGCGCACATCCTCGATCAGCAGCTCGGGCGCTTCCATTGCGGCGAAGTGGCCCCCGCGGTCGTATTCGGTCCACCGGACGAGGTTGTTCTGCTTCTCGGCGATGCCGCGAATCGTGGTGTCACCGGGGAAGACCGCGACCGCTGTGGGGACCCCGGAGCTGGGCAGGTCCGCGCCCCACTGCTGGGATTCCTTGTACAGCCGCATCGAGGAGCCCGCGGTCCCGGTGAACCACAAGATCGCTGTTTCGGCGAGCATGGCGTCGCGGTCGAGGGAATCCTCGGGCAGCGCGGCGGCGGGGTCCTTGTAGGTGTTGACGACATCGACGACCCACGCGAGCAGACCTGCTGGTGAATCGGTCAGGGCGTGGGCCAGGGTGTGCGGGCGGGTGCTGTGCACACCCGCGTAGGCAGAAGTTTCGTTGCTGCTCCAATCCTGAAGCGCGGCGAGCTTTTCCTGATCTTGCTCGGTGTAGCCCGCACCGTCGTCGTTCCAGGCGGGGATGGTGATAGCGGCGTTGAGATGCACACCGGCGACCCGCTCGGTGTCGACCCGACCCACCTGCGGGGCGATGAACGAGCCCGCGTCGCTACCCTGCACGCCGTAGCGCTGGTAGCCCAATTCGCCCATCAGCCGGGCGATCAGTTCCGCGGATCGCTCGGTGGCCGCCTGGCCGGGCTGGTGGGTGGGTCCGGAGAAGCCGAATCCGGGCAGGGTCGGGATGATGAGGTCGAAGGCGTCGCGCGGGTCGCCGCCGTGCGCGCGGGGGTCGGTCAGCGGTCCGATCGTCGCACCGAAGTCGGTGAACGGCCAGCCGTGCACCAAGACCAGCGGCAATGCGCCGGATTCGGGTGAGCGCACGTGGGTGAAGTGCAGGCGCTGCCCATCGATCTGGGTGACGAACTGCGGGTGGGCGTTGCGTGCGGTTTCCGCGGCGCGCCAGTCGAACCCGGTCCGCCAGTAGTCGGCGAGCTCGCGCAGATAGGCGGTGGGCAGGCCGTAGGTCCAGCCGGTGCCGGGCAGGTCGTCGACCCAGCGGGTGCGGGCGAGCCGCTCACGCAGGTCGTCGAGGTCGGATTGCGGGATGTCGATCCGGAAGCTGTCGATGTCGCTCATACCGACAACGCTAGGCAGCACTTAGGTCAGGGCTGTTCCTAAGTTCGCGGCATGATGGAGAGATGTCCGAAACATCCGCTCGGCTGCTCCGGCTGCTGTCGCTGTTGCAGACCCGCCGCGCGTGGTC
Organism: Nocardia sp. NPDC060220; assembly: GCF_042727815.1. Lineage (NCBI taxonomy): Bacteria > Bacillati > Actinomycetota > Actinomycetes > Mycobacteriales > Nocardiaceae > Nocardia > Nocardia sp. NPDC060220. The sequence continues at coordinate 724 of NZ_JBHWZY010001081.1, read as the reverse complement.
GGGTGCCGAACTCGCGACCAAGCTCGATGTCACCGCGCGCACCGTGCGCCGCGACGTGGAACGGTTGCGCGGATTGGGCTATCCGGTGCAGGCATGGCAGGGCAGCGCGGGGTATCGGTTGGGAGCGGGTGCGTCGATGCCGCCGCTGCTGCTCGACGACGAGGAGGCCGTGGCCGTCGCGGTCGGCTTGCGCACCACCTCGGGCGGCACGGTCACCGGTATCGAGGACGCCTCGCTACGCGCGCTCGCCAAGCTGGAACAGGTGCTCCCCTCGCGACTGCGGCACCGGCTCACCACCTTGCAGCAATCGATGGTGCGGGTCGCCGCCGAAGCACCGCGGGTGGCATCCGAGACGCTGCTGACGATCGCGCAGGCGTGTCGATGCCACGAGCGTCTGCGCTTCGACTACACCGATCACGCCGGTCGGACGTCTCGCCGCGATGTCGAACCCGATTCGCTGGTCAATGTGAGTAGGCATTGGTATCTGGTCGGGTGGGATGTCGATCGAGCCGATTGGCGGTCGTTCCGCGTCGACCGGCTCGAGCCGCGAGTGCCGACGGGCCCACGGTTCACCCCGCGACCGCTGCCCGACGGTGACGCGGCGACCTATCTGTCCCGCAGGCTCTCGGTCGCGTCGTGGCCGTGGCGCACCGTCGTCACCCTGCACGGGTCGGCCACCGAGGTGGCCGATCGGGTCTGGCCGGGCATGGGCGTCCTCGAAGCG
>NZ_JBHWZY010001080.1:0-1997 GCF_042727815.1 Nocardia sp. NPDC060220 | reverse complement strand
TCGACACCCGCTGGAACGTGCTGGCGGTCAACGAATCCTATGATCGCGCGTTTCCCGGACTGGTCGAGGACGTCAATATTCTGCGCTGGTTCTTCGGCAACCCGTTGTCGCGCAAAGTAATGGTCGAATGGGAGACGGAGTCCACGCTCACCGTGCACTGGCTGCGCGGTCTGATCGGCCAGCAGGGCGGCGGCGACTGGGCCACCGAATTGCTCGACGAATTAGCGCAGTATCGAGACTTCCGCCGCATCTGGGACGATGGCGACACCGTCTACGGCCGCGAGCACACCGCCATGCGGCTGTGCGATCTGCACACCGGCGAGAACTACACCGTCGACGTCCAGCTGTTCCGGCTCGACTCCGTCGCCTACCCCGGCCGCATCCAGTACTACCTGGGTGTTCGCGGTCCCGACCGTTAGATCCCGGCGACCGCCACCGGCTCGACGGCGTACGGGGTGCAGGCCGTGACCAGTCCGGCCAGCGCCGCGGCGACCTGCTCGGGATGGGTCAGCGCGCAGCCGTGTCCCGCGCCTGCCACCGTGCGTACCTCGCCCGCCCCCGACAGCCCGGCGGCCAACCGCGCGCACTTGTCCGCGGTGCTGTTGTGGTCGTGTTCGCCGCGCAGCACGAGCGCGGGCACGGTGATCTCCCCGAGCCGCCCATGGACCGAATCGCGGCCGATCAGGCAGTCGGCCGCCGGGCGAATGGCGCTGCGATCGCCGGCCAGCCAGCGGGTGATCCAGGTCTGCCAGATCTGCGGGTCGGTGCCGCCGATCAATCGTGGTGCGAGGTCTTCGGCCAGCGGCCGCAATGCGCCCGCGCCGCACCATTCGTCGAAGAAGTTCTCGTAATAGGTTTCCTCGTCCCTGGTGCACGCGTCGGCCTCGGTATCGAGCAGCGCCAGTCCGGTCACGCGTTCGGGAGCCAGCAAAGCCATTCGCAATGCGGTGTATCCGCCCTGGCTCATGCCGCCGACAATCGCGCGCTCGATGCCCAGCGCGTCGAGAACCCGCAGGCCGTCGGTGGCCAGATCCCAGTAGTCGAAGCGCGGGTCGTCGCCGTATCCGGTGCGGCCGTGACCCCGGGCATCCCAGGCCACGACATTGATATCGGTGTGCGCCAAGACTTTCCGGATCGCATCGAACATCGATTCGTCCATGAGGAATCCATGGGCCAGCAGCAGCGTCGGCCCGTGGACGGCATCGGTGCGGAAATGGACGTTCACAGAATCGGAGTGTACGAAGGGCATTGTCGAAACATACAAGCCATCCGGTCGTTTTCGCCTGGTTGCGGACTGAATGCGGTACTCCCGTCCGGGGTAGCGCCGGTCCTGTGAATTCACTGGCGAGTGTATGTACCTCACCGGGGACAAATATTTGTGCGCGCCCTGTGGACATGTGTGTTCATGGCCGATTGGATAGGGGGCGTACCGATATTCGGCTCGAATCGGAAAATGGGGATTTTGATGAGGGTGACGGAGCAGGGGCTGGACGCTCATATAAGTCTGGCCGCCGCGGGCGACAGTGTCTCGGCGACATTCGCGGTCTGCGATGCGGAGGGCAGGGCGATCTGGTACGGCCCGTTCATCGACGCCGACGCCGACCATCCGCGCGGCGACCAACTAGCGGCCACGATGGGGGCCGCGGGCCGCGCGATCTGGCTCGCGGGGCGAGCACGCGAGGACACCGGGGTCGAGAAGGTGACGTTGCACCTGGCGGTCAGCGAAGAGGGGCTCGACGCCATCACCCTGGCCTGCACCGCGTCGATGGCCGGGCTCGCACTGGATCTGGTTGTCACCGAGGACAATCCGGCACTGGACTGGTGCCAGGCGTTCGGCAGGCTCGACTGGTCGTCGGGGCCGTTGACCGGTCTGGTCGATCCGGAAACGCCACAGACGATTCCGGCACTCCGGGCGATCACCGGCGGCCTCGACCAGCAGACCGAACCACAGGAAAGGCTCGTCATGCACGAACTAGCACTCGATCCCTCGATGGAAC
>NZ_JBHWZY010001079.1:0-2009 GCF_042727815.1 Nocardia sp. NPDC060220 | reverse complement strand
GGCCAGCAACATGGCAACCGGTGAACCCGCGCACCGCGCGCCGACAACAATCGCGTCATACATCAGGGTGACTCCTCAGTAAATGAAACGCTTATGGCCCCGGATGCGATTTTACGGAGTCGAACCGCTCGATCCGCTTACCGATTTCCAATCGGATTACATGAATAGATGTTCCAGAACAATGATTTCGAATATTAGCGATCCGGCAGCTCGGATGAATAGTTGAATTCAACTTCCGTTCATCACGAAAAACGGTTCGATATGGGCTAATTGGGGCATGCCAACTGGAAATGAACCGGCCCCCGGAATCGCCGCAGCACAGGCTCGGCTGACGAATATGACCGGTGCCGCGACGCCGGACTACGAACAGATCCGCAAGACCGTCGACACGCTCGTCCCGTTCGTGAATCTGGTGGGCGTGCGCATGACCGAGCTGGGCCCCGGCTCGGCGGTGGCCGAGATCCCCGAGGCACCGGCGATGAGCAATCACCTGGGCACGGTGCACGCGGGCGCGCTGTTCCTCGCCGCCGAAGTCGCCTGTGCCGGTGCGTTTTCCGGCATCATCGCACCGCGCATACTGCACGTGCGGACCTTCGTGCTGCGCAGCACCAAGGCCACCTTCCTCCGGCCTGCCCGCGGCCGGATCCGCGCCAGTGGCACGGTGAGCTCCCCGATCCTGGCCGAGGTGGTCGGGCGCAGGACCGAGGAGCAGTTCGATATCACCGGAAAGGCGCTGCTGCACGACGACAGCGGCGCCTTGCTCGCGAAGGTGGATCTCGAGTACTTCTGCTGGCTGGGCGCGGCTTAATCCGGATACAGCGTGGTGATGACGGCGCCGAAGTCGGCTTCGATCGCCGCGCGACGCAGCCGCAACGAGGCCGTCAGCTGACCCTTCTCCATCGAGAAGTCCTCCGCGAGAACGGCGAACCGGCGAATCGACTCCGCACGGGAGACGAGCCGGTTCGCCGCCTCGACACCGGCGGAGATCTCGGCGAGCAACCGGGCGTCCTCGGTCGGGACCCCGCCGGACACGTCCACGCCGTGCTCCGCGGCCCAGCGAGCCAGCACCACCGGATCGACGGTGATCAAGGCGGTCACATACGGTCGGCCTTCACCGACGAGCATGCAGTTGCTCACCAAGGCGTGCAGGCGAACCCGGTCTTCGAGCGGCGCGGGCGCCACGTTCTTGCCGCCGCTGGTGACGATGATCTCCTTGCGCCGGCCGGTGATGAACAGGAATCCGTCCTCGTCGAGCCGGCCGAGATCGCCTGTGGCCAACCAGTTCTCGGCCGAATGGCCGCCGTCGGGCCAGTACCCGGGGAAGACCTGCGGGCCCCGGACCAGGATCTCGCCGTCGTCGGCGATCGCGACGGTCGTGCCGGGCACCGGTCGGCCGACCGCGCCTGCCCGATTGGCGTGCGGCGCACTCATACTGACCGTCGACGACGCCTCGGTCAGGCCGTACGCGCCGATGATCTCCACACCGATGCCGGTGAAGAAGTCCGCCGTCGACGGTTCCAGCGACGCGCCACCCGCGACCATGTGCTCGAGCCGCCCGCCGAGCATGCCACGCCACTGTTCGCCGATCCGGGCGTCGATCACCGCGTCCGCCGGTGGCTGCTGACCGCGCCTGCGCGCATGGCCGGCAGCGATCGCCGCCGTCTCCGCGGCGTCGTACCGATCACTGCCGAGTGCCTGACGCGCCGCCTTGCGGATCTTCTCCAGGACGTAGGGGACACCGATCAGGAACGTCGGCCGAAAGATCGGCAGTTCGGCGGGCAGTTGCGCGGGCGTGGCGACCAGGCCCGTGCGGACTCCGGCCAATACACACCCGAACTGCACGACCCGCCCGTACACGTGCGCGAGCGGGAGGAACAGCAGCGTCGACGCGGGATCCGCTGGGGTACGGCGGAATACGGTGTCGAGGAGTTCCACCACGTTGGCCGCGGCGGCGAAAATATTGCGGTGCGTCAGCAGGCAGCCCTTGGGGACGCCCGTGGTGCCGCTGG
>NZ_JBHWZY010001078.1:0-2013 GCF_042727815.1 Nocardia sp. NPDC060220 | reverse complement strand
CCCCTAACACCCCGTACGGGGCACTCGCCCAACGAGTCGAAAGGTTGCTGTCCATGCTCCTTCCTCCCCGCACGATCCGTGTCACCGTCGCCGCCGCCGCTGCGGCGCTCGCCGTCACCGTCGGACTGACCGGTTGCGGCGATTCCGACGATTCCTCGACGAATGCCACCACGAGCAGTACCAGTATCGCGGCCGCTCCGTCCAGCGTTTCGGCAACTCCGGCACCTTCGGGTGACAACGCCGCGGCACCCACCGCCGATTCCCTGAAGGCGACGCTGATCAAGTTCGCCGATCCCGGAGTATCCACCGACGACAAGGCGAAACTGATCGTCAACGGCGACGCGCACAAGTCCAACATCGATCAGATGAACGGCATGCTCGCCGGCTACACCCTGACCTTCGCCGTCGACAACGTCGCGACCAGTGGTGACACCGCCACCGCCGATGTGACGATCACCTCTCCGCACGGCACGGCGCCCGCGTTCCCGGTCACCTGGCAGCAGGAGGGCGGCACGTGGAAGCTCTCCGACGCCAGCGGCTGCCTGCTGCTCGGCTTCGCCCAGGCTCCCTGCACGCCCGCCTGACCGATCGGCACGGCCCGGACGGCCCGCGGGTACCGTCCCGGCCGTACCGTCGCTGTGCACCGCACGCAGGCCGCAAGATCACCCGGGCTGGATCGATCGCCACCGACCAGCGGTCCACGCCCGCGTAGTTCCACTCAGCGACCGGGGTAGTTCCGCGCTGTGTCCGTGGCGCGAATTCTGCGATGGTCTCTGGCATGAGCGTTGTTCCCAGTGTCGCGGTGGTGGCCGCGAACACCCCGGCCGATCGGGACCGGTTCCTGGATCTGCTGCGGATCTCGTCGCTGGTGGTGGTCGTCGCCGGTCACTGCCTGATGCTGACCGTGACGGTGTCGGGCACCGAGGTGCGTTTCGGCAATGTGCTCGCCGATCTGCCGATACTGCACCCGCTCACCTGGGTTCTGCAGGTGCTTCCGCTGTTCTTCTTCGCGGGCGTGGCCGCGGGTGCGCGCGGCATCGGGCCGGGAACATCATGGGGCGCTTGGCTTTTCCGGCGCACCCAGCGGCTTGTCCGGCCGCTCGGCTACTTCATGGCCGCCTCGGTGGCGCTGCTGGTGGTGGCCGATCTGGTGCTCGCGCCGGGGTGGCATCGTCCGCTCGCGGTGACGAGCGTGCAGCTGCTGTGGTTTCTCGGCACGTACCTGGCGGTGCTGGCGTTCGTGCCGTTGCTCGCCGCGCGGATCACCAGCGGTGGCCGGATGTTCGCCGCGGTCGCGGTGATCGTGACAGGCACGGCGATCGTCGACGCGGTGCGGCTCACCGGCGGGCCGAGCGAGCTCGGCTACCTCAACATGGCCGTCTGGCTGGTGCCCGCGGTGCTCGGGATCGGGTATCTGCGTGGCCTGCTGCGCCGGCGGACCGCAGCGGTGCTGGCCGCGGCGGTTCTGGTCGTCGACGTGCTCTTGGTCCTGGTCGGCCCGTACGAGGTGAGCATGGTCACCGTGCCGGGCCAACGGCTGTCGAATCTGGCGCCGCCCTCGCTGCTGCTGGCCGGACACGCGGTGATGCTGTGCTGCGCCGCCGTCGCCGTGGCGCCCTGGCTGCGCCGTCTCGCCGCCCGCCCGCGCGTCTGGTGGTCGACCGTCATCGGCAACACCGGGGCCATGACGCTGTACCTGTGGCACATGCCCGCCCTGCTCACCGTGCTCGTACTCAGCCACCTGGCGGGCGCCGACCGCGCCGCACCCACCGAATCCGGATTCTGGCTGCTCACGGCAGTGCAGCTCACCGCGACCGCCGCACTCACCGGCGCGCTGTTCCTCGGCCTGCGTGGCCTCGAGAACACACCGCTGCGCTGGTGGGACGGTCCGGTCGCGGCAGTGCGGGGCGTCCGCTCGGCCGCCACCGTGCTGACCGTGATCGCCGCCGGGATCGCGATCCTGCAAGCAACCCGATGGGGCCTCACCGCAGACGGTGGGCTCTGGTTCGCAGG
>NZ_JBHWZY010001077.1:0-2014 GCF_042727815.1 Nocardia sp. NPDC060220 | reverse complement strand
ACCATTTTGAGCACGCGAATGCCCGCTGGCTCAATAATGACCCAGCGCGCGGGCGCCGTCAATGCCAAGCGCGAATCCGATCGAACAACCTGGTAGAGCCCACGCGCGTCGTGAAATTTCCGGTCGGCGCAGCGACGATCGCGATGGGCGTAAGGCCACGGCAGCCATACCGGACCGCTCGGAATGTGTCCGAGATTGCACACACACCGGGAACAAGCACGCGCGAGCCGCCGGTTATACACCGTATGACGTTCTCCGTACCGGTCCTCGTCCGCGGCTACGAGCTCGACACCCAGGGCCATCTCAATCACGCCGTCTATCACCAGTACGGCGAGCACGCCCGGTGGGAGCTGCTGCGCGCGGCGGGCATCCCGCAGGACAAGTTCATCGCCAGCGGCGTCGGTGCGGTGGTGCTCGAGTCGACCATCAAGTACAAGCGCGAACTGCGCGGTGGCGACGAGGTCACCGTGACTTGCGTGTTCGACTGGAAGGAAGGCGAGAAGGTCTTCCGCTTCCACCACCAGATCATCAAGCTCGACGGAACCGTCGCCGCGGAGATCACCGTCGTGGCGGGCGCGATGGATCTGACAGCCCGCCGGCTCGTCGCGAACCCGGCCGAACATTTCCGCGAGCTCGCCGAGAATCCCGAACTGCTCGGCCTCTAGCGACCACACACGGCGCGGCAGGCACCCTCCAGCACGGACCCGGGGGACGCCTGCCGCGCCGTTGTCATCTGCGTTTGCTGCCGGATTGCCGGTGAGAACACGCTTGCAACATCCGAGTTGTCCGAAATTCTTTCCCGGCAAGGCGATCACGCGCCGCTCGGCGGTTTGCCCGGCACTCCGCAAATCTCGCGAACCGGCTCGGCGGACCACCTGTTCACGTTATGATCCGAAGCACCTTTTGGGGTTCTGGCAAATCGCGAGCAGACGAGAAAGATCGGAGTGAGTGCCCATGACCGACGCCATCCACCTCCCCGCTACCGCGTCGTCCCGAGATCGGGGCCCCGCCTTGCTCGGATTGCTGGTGGCCGAGTCCGAGCGCGACATCTCGGTGCGCGTCGACGGTGGAACCTGGACATTCGACCGCAACGACGTCGTGCGACTCACCGAAGACCGCGTGGGCGCGGGTGAACGTCAGGTACGGGTCGATATCCGTCCCGGCGCCACCGCCGACTTCACCCGACGGATGCGCGTCGATCTGGTCGACCGGCCGATCACCCTCGCACCGGAACCGTCGGAGGCACTGGGCGACGAGCAGCTGGCCCGCGCCACCCGCAGCTGGGCGACGAAATTGCGCATCGCCGAACGAGGTGGTGTCACCGGGGCGACCTTCACCTTCCGCGACGGCATCAACTGCGACAGCCTCGACTGAAACGGCGCGCAAGTGATGGAAGGCGCTACCGACGCCGTGCTCATCGTCTCCGAAGCCGACGACCTGCACGCCGATGCGCTGGCGTCGACCCTGCGAGAACACCACGGGCTCGATCCGATCCGGCTCGACCTGCGCGACTTCCCCACTGAGACAGGGAGTTTCCGGCTCGACAAAGCGGGCACCAACCGCGCGATGTCCCATGTCCACGGGCTCGACGACGTCCGTGCGGTGTGGTGGCGCAGGCCGCACCCGTGCCGGGTGCCCACCGGCGTTCGCGCGGCCGACGACGCGTTCCGCCAGGCCGAGTGTGACGGATTCCTGCAGGGCATGCTGTGGTCGATCCCGGCGTACTGGGTCAACGATCCGGCCGCCGAGCGCACCGCGAGCCGCAAGATCGTCCAGCTCGAAACCGCGCAGCGGGCGGGTTTCACAATCCCGGAAACGCTGGTCACCAACGACCCGGACGAGGCGCGCAGTTTCGTCGAATCCCGGTGCGGGCCAGTGGTGTACAAGCGCACCGGCACGGGCCGTGGCGAATTCTCGGAGACCAGGATCATCACCAGGCCCGAGCTGAACAAGCTCGAGTCGATCCGGTCGACGCCGACCACGTTCCAGGATTACGTGGAGGCCAGCTGCGTTC
>NZ_JBHWZY010001076.1:0-2021 GCF_042727815.1 Nocardia sp. NPDC060220 | reverse complement strand
CGCTCGGAGTGGGCACCTACGGCGTCGCCGTCGACGACATCCCCCTTGCCCTGCGTGGGCTGCTGTTCGAGCTGGCACCGCTGACGCTGGTGGCCGGTGCGGCGACCGGCACGGCCGCCGAGCAGGTGTTCGACGTCCTCGACGGGTACTCGATCGCCGATCGCACGCAGATCCGGGTCGGCCTCGGCGCGGCCCCGCTGACCAGCGCCTTCACCGGTGCCGAAGACCTCGACCACGCCGAGACCGTGGCGCTGGCCGTGCGCGCGATCGCCCGGCCCGAGACGGTCCGCGCGATCACGGTGGACGGCATCGCCTTCCACAACGCCGGTGCCGCCGACGCACAGGAAGTGGGCGCCGCCGTCGCGGCCGGTCTGGCCTACCTGCGCCTGCTCACCGGTGCCGGGGTCGACATCGCCGACGCGTTCGGTCAGCTCGAGTTCCGCTTCGCGGCGACCGACGACCAATTCGCCACCATCGTGAAATTCCGGGCGGCCCGGCGCCTGTGGGCCCGAGTGGCCCAGGTCTCCGGTGCGCCCGCCTTCGGCGCCGCCCCGCAGCACGCGATCACCTCGGCCGCCATGATGACCCAGCGCGATCCCTGGGTGAACCTGTTGCGCACCACGCTCGCCGCATTCGGCGCCGGCGTCGGCGGTGCCGATTCGGTGACCGTTCTGCCCTTCGACGCGGCCCTGCCCGCAGGCGAACTCGGCGTATCCACGACGTTCTCCCAGCGCCTGGCGCGCAACACCCAGCTGCTGCTGCTCGAGGAATCCCGTCTCGGGCACGTGCAGGACCCGGCCGCCGGTTCCTGGTACGTCGACAAGCTGACCGACGAACTCGCCGCCAAGGCATGGGAGTTCATGCAGGAGCTCGAGTCGGCGGGCGGCTACCTCGCCGCGCTCGACACCGGTGTGCTCGCGGCCCGGATCGCCGAGACCGCCGCCGCGCGCGCTGCCGACGTCGCCCATCGCCGCACCGCGGTCACCGGCGTCAACGAGTTCCCCAACCTCGCCGAGACCCCGCTCTCGGAGCAGGCTCGCGAGCCGGGCCCGAATGCGCGCTACGGCGCTGCCTTCGAAGCGCTGCGTAACCGCTCCGATGCCTACCTGGCTGCCAACGGTGCCCGCCCGAAGGCGCTGATCGTGCCGCTCGGCCTGGTCGCCGAGCACAACGCGCGCACCATCTTCACCGCGAACGTGCTCGCCTCGGGCGGCATCGAGTCGGTCAACCCCGGTCCGCTCACGGTCGACGCGATCACTGCCGCCGCCACCGAATCCGGTGCGCGCATCGCGGTTCTGTGCGGTGCGGACAAGCGCTACGGCGAGCAGGCGGGAGCCGCCACCGACGCCCTGCGCGCCGCCGGAATCGAGACCGTGCTGCTGGCCGGACCGGAGAAGGCGGTCGAGCAATTCAGCGGGACGCAGCGTCCCGACGGGTACCTGGCCCTGCGTATCGACGCGGTCGCGGTTCTGTCGCAGCTGCTGGAGAAGGTGGGAGCCTGATGACCACGTCCGATATCGAGCACGTCATCGGCAGCTTCGCCGAGGTGCCGCTGACCGATCACGCGTCCGCGCCGGCCGACGTCGACGCCGAGCAGGTCCGCGCGTTCGTGGCCGACGCGGCGACGGCGAACCCCACCACGCCCGAACAGCTGGTCTGGTCGACCCCGGAGGGCATCGACGTTCCGCCGGTGTTCACCAAGGCCGATCGGGATGCTGTTGTCGCGCAGGGCTATCCGCTCGACACCGTGCCCGGCGTCGCGCCGTTCCTGCGTGGCCCGTACCCGACCATGTACGTGAATCAGCCGTGGACCATCCGCCAGTACGCGGGCTTCTCCACCGCCGCCGATTCCAACGCCTTCTACCGCCGCAACCTGCAGGCGGGCCAGAAGGGGCTCTCGGTCGCCTTCGACCTCGCCACCCACCGTGGCTACGACTCCGACCACCCTCGCGTCCAGGGTGACGTCGGTATGGCCGGTGTCGCGATCGACTCGATCCTGGACATGCGCCAGCTCTTCGACC
>NZ_JBHWZY010001075.1:0-2023 GCF_042727815.1 Nocardia sp. NPDC060220 | reverse complement strand
GCATCACCTGATAGTGGTTGCCCTGCTTACGGTTTGGAGCCGAGAAGTCACTTCGACCGAATTATCCGATGCGCAGTATGGCGACCACCCGGTCCCCGTAGGCGAGTTCGAGGGCGTCGGCGGTGAGGCGGGGCTGCAGGCCGCCGGCTCGGGGAACCGGATGCGGGCGACCTTGTCGCTCACGCGCACGTCGTCGAGCTCGTTGATCAAGCGTTCGGCGCGACGCACCATCTGGTGTGCCGCAGCGGCTTTGGTGGCCTTCGCGCCGAGCTTGGCAGCCTGCTGACGCAGCGCGCCCGCCTTCTTCTCGGCGTTGGCGCGCTCGCGGACGCGGCGCTGCTCGTCGGTGGCACGGGCGTCGAGGTACTTCTTCCAGCCCATGTTGTAGACGTCGGGCTCACCGCGCACGGCGTCGAGGAACCACACCTTGTTGACCACGTCGCCGAGCAGTTCCACGTCGTGGCTGATCACGATCAGGCCGCCGTCGTGGTTCTGCAGGAACCCGCGCAGCCAGGTGATGGAGTCGGCGTCGAGGTGGTTGGTCGGTTCGTCGAGCAGCAGGATGCGGTCGGAGCGCCCGCCCGAGCCGTCGGAGGCGGAGAACAGGATGCGGGCCAGCTCGATGCGGCGGCGCTGACCACCGGAGAGGGTGCGCAGCTGCTGATCGAGGACGCGATCGGGCAGGCCTAGGCTGTTGCAGATGCGGGCCGCCTCGCTCTCGGCGACGTAGCCGCCGAGCGAGGAGAACTGGTCCTCGAGGCGCCCGTACCGGCGAATCGCCTTGTCGCGAGCGGCATCGTCGGCCACCTCGGCCATCTCGACCTGGGCCTTCTCCATGTCGCGCAGCAGCACGTCGAGCCCGCGCGCCGAGAGCACCCGGTCTTTGGCGATCACATCGAGATCGCCTTCCTTCGGGTCCTGCGGCAGATAGCCGATGTCGGTGGAGCGCGTGATCTTTCCGGCGTACGGCTCGCCCTCGCCCGCGAGGATGCGCAGGGTGGTGGTCTTACCCGCACCGTTGCGACCGACCAGTCCGATCCGGTCGCCGGACTGCACCCGCAGCGCCGGCCCAGGAGCCGAGAGCAGGGTACGGACTCCGGCCCGGACCTCCAGGTCGGTCGCCGTGATCACAGAGTTCTCCTCAGAGTAAGACAAACGGGAAGGGCATATCGGCAAGAACCACTTATTTTACCGTCGACGCTTCCGGAAGCCGAACCCGGCGCTGCCCGATGTGAGCGTGGTTACTCTCGTGCCATGACTACCGATCTCCTTGGCCGGACCGCTCTCGTCACCGGAGCCAGTCGCGGCATCGGCCTCGCGACTGCGGCCGAACTGATGCGCCGGGGCGCGAACGTGCTGATCACCGCACGTAAACCCGAACCACTGGAGGCCGCGGCCACCGAGCTGCGCGCGCTGGGCCACCAGGGTCAGGTGAGCTATCTCGCCGGCAACGCGGGCGATGCCGACGCACGCGCGGAAGCCGTGGCCAGGGCCGTCACCGAGTACGGCTCGCTCGACATCCTGATCAACAACACCGGCATCAACCCCGTCTACGGTCCGCTGATGGACGCCGATCTGGGTGGCGTCAGCAAGATCTTCGATGTGAACGTGGTGGCGTCGCTGGGCTATGTGCAGCAGGCCTACCGCGCGTGGATGGCCGAGCACGGTGGTGCGGTGGTGAACGTGGCCAGCGTCGCGGGCATCCGGTCGTCGGGGGTGATCTCGGCCTACGGCGCGTCGAAGGCGGCGCTGATCCGGCTCACCGAGGAGCTGGCCTGGCAGCTGGGCCCGAAGATCCGCGTCAACGCCGTGGCGCCGGGCGTGGTCAAGACCAAGTTCGCCGATGCGCTGTACTCCGACGACGAGGAGCGGGCCGCGAGCGTGTATCCGCTGAAGCGACTCGGCGAGCCCGAGGACGTGGCCCGGCTGATCGCATTCCTGGTGTCCGACGAGGCAGCGTGGATCACCGGTGACTGTGTGCGGGTCGACGGCGGGTTCCTGTCCACCGGCGGCATCTGAACCC
>NZ_JBHWZY010001074.1:0-2023 GCF_042727815.1 Nocardia sp. NPDC060220 | reverse complement strand
GCCCTGCCCAGAACGGGAACGCCGTGAAGCTCGCCGTACGCCTGATGATGTTGTCGCTGGTCCTCGCAGTGCTGTTCGGGGTCCCCTGGTGGACGGTGGTCTCGGCGCCGACCGGTGGCAGCGGCACGCTGTTCTGGATCGGAACGGCGATCGCCGCGGCCGCCCTCGTGTGCCTGCCGCTCACGATGTTCCTCGGGCACGGGCCCGCGCAGTCCGATCCGGCGGTGATCGTCGGCGACACCCTGCTCGGGGTGCTGTGGGTGGTGTTCTCCTGGTCGGTGATCGGGCTGCTCGTGCGGGGCGCGCTGGCCGTCGGCGGGGTCGACGGTGCCCGGATCGTGGCGGCAGGAGTGCTGGTGATCTCGGCGGCACTGGTCGGGTGGGGCGTGTACGAGGCGCGCCGGGTGCCGCGGGTGCGCACCGTCGACGTCGCGATTCGTGGGCTGGCGCAGGGCCTGGACGGGTTGCGCGTAGTGGTCGTCACCGACACCCATTACGCCGCGCTGAATCGGCGGCGCTGGTCGGAGCGCGTGGTCGAGGTGGTCAACGCGCAGCGACCCGATATCGCCTGCCACGCCGGTGACCTCGCCGACGGTTCGGTCGTGAAACGCCAGGCGCAGGTCGATCCGCTCGGCAAGGTCGAGGCGCCGCTCGGCCGGTTCTACATCACCGGCAATCACGAGTACTTCGGTGACGCGCAGGGCTGGATCGACTACATGGCCTCGCTCGGCTGGCAGCCGCTGCACAACCAGCACAGCGTCCTGACCCGCGACGGCGATCGGCTCGTCATCGCCGGTATCGACGACCCGACCGGCGTCGGCCTGCCCGGTCACGGTCCCGATCTGCCCGCCGCGCTCGCGGGCGCCGACCCTTCGCTGCCGGTCGTCCTGCTGGCCCACCAGCCCAAACAGATCGCCGACAGCGCCGCGGCGGGCGTCGCGCTGCAGATCTCCGGTCACACCCACGGCGGGCAGATCTGGCCGTTCCACTACCTCGTCCGGCTCGACCAGCCGGTGGTCGCGGGCCTGAGCAGGCACGCGAACAACACCCAGCTCTACACCAGCCGCGGCACCGGTTTCTGGGGTCCCCAGCTTCGGGTTTTCGCCCCCAGCGAGATCACGGTGCTGGTGCTGCACCCGGACAACTGAGCCCCAGTTGCCCAGCGCACAGGGGCGTGCGAGATCGGATCAGCGGTGCGGCTGGGTGACTTCGGTCGGCAGCGTGCCGCCCATCACCACCTTCGAACCGTTCCACGAATAGGTGATCGTCGCGGGACCGCCCTGCGGCGCGGCAAAGGGTTCGTCACCGGCGAGCCAGCGGTAGTCGACGGTGACCGCGTTGTTGCTGGACCCGACGACGGTGGTGAAGGCATACGGCTCAGAAGTGCCTGTGCCCAGGTACTTTCCGTCGCGGAAGAACAAGAGGTGGATCGGCGCACCCGCGGAGTTGCCGCCGATGGCGCGCACATACAACAGCTGACCACAGCTACCCGGCTGATCACTCGAAGCCTGTCCGGCGACCCAGCTTCCCTCGAGGCTCGCGAGGGCGTTCTGCACACCGGTCGAGGCCGGGTCTATGCAGCGACCCGGTCCACTGATGTTGTCAGCGGGGGCGGGAGAGGTGGTGTCGGGAGCCGGGATCAGCGTGGGAGCTTGTGTGACCGGCGGTGTTTCGGGCTCCGGCGCGATGGTGGCGCCGGGCTGGGGCGCGGCGGTCTCCTCGGCAGCGGGCGACCCCGGGGCCTGGGTACCCGGCGCGGGCGCGCGGGAGGTCGACGAAGCGGCCGTCGCGCGAGAGGTCGATGTGCTTGTCCCTGAACCACTCTCGTCGGTGCAGCCTGTGACCAGTGCCGCGGCGACGGCGATGAGCGCGCCCATTCGAACTGCGTTCTTCATGGTTCCTCGATTCTGTGTCCCCTACGCGCTGTAGCGCGTACATGCAGACTTCATCGGGGCCCCCGACACGGTCGTTAGGCGATTCAACGGAATCCTCACCCTAGGGTGCGACATCCACACCCATATAC
>NZ_JBHWZY010001073.1:0-2030 GCF_042727815.1 Nocardia sp. NPDC060220 | reverse complement strand
GCGCCTTGGCGGCTTCCGGGGTGAGGCGGATGCAGCCGTGGGACTGCTCCTCGGTGGGTCCGATGTGGTAGGCGATGTCACCGTTGAAGAAGACCGCGTACTCCATGGGGGCGTTGTGCAGCGTGCTCCAGTGGAACGGCTTCTTGAAGGCCACCTTGAAGACTCCGGGCGGCGTTTCGTAACCGGGGCGGCCGTGTGACATCGGGCTCGGCCCGAAGGTGACCTTGCCGTTGTCCATCAACCACGCGTTGTTGGTCGACAACTGCAGGCACGCACGGGCTTTCTCGCTGCACGGAGCCACCACGGGCTCCGGCGGCGGGGCGGGAATGATGGCGGGCACGCCGGGCACATCGGGCCCGCCGGGCCACAGTGGTTCGGCCTGAACAGGTGCTGTGACCGCGGCCCCGACCACCGCCGCGCACATCACCGCCTGCACGGCCCATCGGGGAATACGACTACTACTCACGAAATCTTGCCTCTCTCGCCGCGCCCACCCCTGGTCGTCGTACGCCCAGAACATGAGCTTTCACCATCGACACAAGCCTCGGAAAACATAGAGGTACAGCGATCATGGAGTATTACGATCGTGTTGAGCAAGCCCAGGGCCGGGCTACCGGCGCGTCACGCGCCGCAGCGGATCGACCGGGGCCGCCGCGGGAGGGTCCGCCCGGAACACACGGGCGGCCAACGGTGGCAACACCATCAGCCGGGTGAGCTGGTTGCGCAGCCAGATCCGGGTGTTCGTGGCGGGGACGAGCATGGCGCTGCCGGTGCCGACCGAGCGCTGGCGAGTGCGGACGATCGGGCGGAAGGCGTGTTCGTAGCGAGCGAAGGCAGCGGTGTGGCCGTCGCTCTCGGCGAGGGCGGTGGCGAGAAGATGCGCGCCTTCGATGGCGAGGGCGGCGCCCGAACCCGAGAACGCGGTGGCGCAGTAGGCGGCATCGCCGACCAAGCCGACGCGGCCGTGCGACCAGGTCGGCATCCGGATCTGTGTCATCGCGTCGAGATAGAACGTCGGATCGGCGGTGGCGGCGTCGAGCAGAGTGGGGATTTCCCAGCCGGCGGTGGCGAATTGCTCGCGCAATAGCTCGATCTGTGATTCCCGGTCGCGCGGGAAGTCGAACTCGCGCGATGTGCGGAACGCGAAGAACGCTTGCGCGTCTCGGTGATTGCCGGATCGATACACCCCGGCGACGCGGCCCGCCGTATTGTGCAGCGTCACCTCTCGCCGCGCGCCGAAGCTCACATCCACCGTGGCGGTCGCGAAGCCGATGCCGAGCGGGTGCGCCGCCTCGGCCTCGCTCAGCACCGCGAGATTGCGCACGCGCGAATGCAATCCGTCGGCGCCGACGACCAGGTCGAATTCCGCGCTGGTGCCACCGGCGAAACTCACCTGGACCGTGTCGCCGTCCTGGGTGATGGTGTCGACGGTGTCGCCGAAGCGGTAGTCGACATCGTGCGCGGTAGCGTCGTGGAGAACGCGGGCGAGGTCGCCGCGCATCACCTCGATATCGCCGGGCTCGTCGAAGGTGCTGGTCGGCATACCGGCGACTCGTCGTCCCTCGGCATCGACGAAGGTGAGCGCCCGGATATCGGTGGCGAGGTCGCGCAGCGCGGGCAGCACCCCCATGGATTCGGCGATACCGACCGCGGCGCCGCGCAGATCGACGCCGTTGCCGCCCGCGCGCAGCGCCGGAGCCTGTTCGACGACGGTGGGACGGAACCCCTGGCGGGCGAGCCAGTAGGCGAGAGTGGGCCCGGCGATGCTGGCGCCGGAGATGAGAATGCGGGGATTGGTCGACATGACGACTCCTCAGTGACTGACCGTTGGTCAGTCCTCACCGTAGGCTCCTGACCGATGGTCAGTCAAGGGATAGAATGCGCCGATGAGTGATGACGCAGCGGTCGGCACCAGGGAGCGCATTCTTGCCGTCGCGATGGATCTGTTCAGCGCCCACGGTTACCACCGCACGACGGTGCGGGCGATCGCCGACCAGCTCGACATCTCCAAGGCTGGTGTCCTCTACCAC
>NZ_JBHWZY010001072.1:0-2041 GCF_042727815.1 Nocardia sp. NPDC060220 | reverse complement strand
GCACTCCCTCGGTAACCAAACCGGCCATTCTGAGCGTTGACGACGATCCCGGCGTATCGCGCGCCGTGGTGCGGGACCTGCGCCGCCGCTACGGCGCCGACTACCGGATTCTGCGGGCCGAATCGGGACCGCAGGCACTCGAGGCGCTGCGCGAGATGAAACTGCGCGGGCAGCCCGTGGCGGTGCTGATCGCCGACTACCGGATGCCCGGCATGGACGGCATCGAATTCCTCGAACAGGCGATGGACCTGCACCCCTACGCACGCCGGGTGCTGCTCACCGCCTATGCCGACACCGACGCCGCGATCGACGCGATCAATGTCATCGATCTCGACCACTATCTACTCAAGCCGTGGGACCCGCCGGAGGAGAAGCTCTACCCGGTGATCGACGGGTTGCTCGAGGTGTGGCGCAGCGCCGAGCAGCGGCCGGTGTACGAGACCAAGGTCGTCGGCGATCGCTGGTCGCCGCGGTCTTCGCAGGTGCGAGAGTTCTTGGCGCGCAATCAGTTGCCGTATCGGTGGTATCCGGTCGACGAGCCGGAGGGCACCCGGTTGCTGGAGGCGGCGGGCGCCGATCCGCTGACCTGTCCGGTGGTGATCACGGCCGCGGGCACCGCCCTGATCCAGCCGACCGACAGCGAGCTCGCCGAAAACGTCGGGCTCACCGTCGAACCCAGCGGGGACTTCTACGACCTGATCGTGGTCGGCGGCGGACCCGCCGGACTCGGCGCGGCGGTCTACGGTGCGTCGGAGGGCTTGCGCACGGTGCTGGTCGAGCGCACGGCCACCGGCGGACAGGCGGGGCAGAGCTCGCGGATCGAGAACTATCTCGGATTTCCCGACGGGGTCTCGGGGTCACAGCTGGCGGATCGGGCGCGGCGACAGGCGGCGAAATTCGGCGCGGAGATCATCACCACTCGCGATGTGGTCGCGCTCGAGATCAACGGGTCGGCGCGCACCGTGCGATTCGCCGACGGTGGAAAGCTGTGCGCGCATACGGTTCTGATCGCTACGGGCGTGGACTATCGACGCCATCCGGCACCGGGTGTGGACGAATTCACCGGGCGCGGTGTGTATTACGGTTCGGCGATGACCGAGGCGGCCGAGTGCGCCGAACAGGAGGTCTACATCGTCGGCGGGGCCAACTCGGCCGGACAGGCCGCGGTGTTCCTGTCCCGCAACGCGCGTCGCGTGCACCTGGTTGTCCGGGGCGACTCGCTGGACAAGTCGATGTCGCACTATCTCGTCCGGCAGATCGCGGCCATCCCCAACATCGTCGTACACACCGAGACCGAGGTCGTCGGCGTCGACGGTGACACACACCTGGAACGCATCGTTCTGCGCGACAACAGCACCGGCACCGAAGACAAGGTCGACGCGCAACGGCTGTTCCTGTTCATCGGCGCCGCGCCGCAGACCGGCTGGCTCGACGGCGTCGTCACCCGCGACGCCGCCGGATACGTGCTGGCCGGGCCCGACCTGATGGTCGACGGCGCGCGACCACCCGGCTGGGAACTGCCGCGCCCGCCGCAACACCTCGAGACCAGCGTCCCCGGCGTGTTCGTGGCGGGCGATGTGCACGCCGAATCCGCCAAGCGGGTCGCCTCGGCGGTCGGCGAGGGCGCGATGGCGGTCATGCTCGTCCACCGGTATCTGGCATGAGAGGTCAGCGGCCGGAGGCGGTAGCGGAGCGTAACCACGCAGGCCGCCCGATCATGCCCATTGAGACAGCGTGAGTGAGGACTCTATGATCTGCGATCCGGGAGAACTGCGCACCCTGTTCCTGTTCGAGAAGCTCGACGACTCCCAGCTCGCCGAACTGTGCGCCATCGGGCGCATCGAGTACGTCGAACCGGGCCCGGTGTTTCGCGAGGGTGAACCCGCCACCTGCTTCTACGTGCTGATCGACGGCGAGGTCCGGCTCACCAAACTGTCCGGCGGGGTGGAGATCGAGATCAACCGCACCGACCATCGCGGGGTGTACGCGGGCGCCTGGATGGCCTACCTGGGCGATCGGGCGAACCAGGACTACAACGGCT
>NZ_JBHWZY010001071.1:0-2047 GCF_042727815.1 Nocardia sp. NPDC060220 | reverse complement strand
GCCTCCGTGGGAGGCGGGTTTCTGCATTCGACCTTCTCGGACGCGGAGCTAGCTCTCGCCCAACGCGATCGCCATCGTCGGGCAGGCCGACGCCGCCGAGCGAACCTCCGATTCGGTGGCACCACCCGGATATTCGTCGACCACCACGGCCAGGTCGTCGGCGTTCACCTCGAACACCGTCGGCGCGATACCCGCGCACAGGGCATGGCCCTCACATTTGGTCCCGTCGACCGACACCCTCATGACCGTTCTCCGCCTTCGTTGTTTCTCGGGGTCGCGCCGACCACCACAGTCGGCGCGACGGGGTGATTACTTGAGCATTCCGCCCGCGTCGATCGGCAGGGGCACACCGGTGACGTAGCGAGCCTCGTCGGAGGCCAGATACAGCACCGCGTTGCTGACATCCTCGGGCTCGATCCAGGCCACCGGCAGGGTGTGGAACAACCGGGCGATCGGCTCGAGGTCGGCGGGGCCGGGGCTCTCCAGATCCGGGCGGAACAGCTTGTAGGTGCCCTCGTTCATCACCATGGGCGTGTTCACGTGCGTCGGGTGGACCGAGTTCACCCGGATGGAGTGCTGCGCCAGTTCCACCGCGAAGGTCCGCATGAGTCCGACGACACCGTGCTTGGCCGCGACATAGTGGCCGATGTTGGGGTAGGCCTTGAGCCCGCCCACCGAGCTCGTCAGGATCACCGAGCCGCCGCGCTCACCGGCGATCACATGCGGCACAGCGGCTTTCACCGATTTCCAGACGCCGCCGAGGTTGACGTCGATCATGTCGTCCCACAGGTTCTCCTGCAGATCGACCAGCGCGCCGCCCTCGTTGCCGATCCCGGCGTTGGCGACGATGATGTCGAGCCTGCCCAGTTCGGCGACCGCCCCGTCGACCGCGACCTTGAGCCCGTCGTAGTCGCGGACATCGACCTCGGCGGTGACCACGCGACGGCCCTGTGCCCGGATGAGGTCGGCGGTGGTCGCCAGATCCTCCGGGGTCGACATCGCGAACGGCACGTTGTCGAGTTGTTTACAGACATCGATCGCGATGATGTCGGCGCCTTCCTGCGCCAATCGCAGTGCGTGGCTGCGGCCTTGCCCGCGCGCCGCTCCGGTGATGAACGCGACCTTGCCTTCGACCCGTCCGGTCATGATTACCTACCTCTGTCGTTGTTGTCGTGGTCAGGATTGGGGAGTGAAGCGGATGTGCAGTTCGCTGAGCCCACGCAGCAGGAAGGTGGGTTCGTACTCGTAGGTGCGCGCGTCGACCGGACCGTGCTTGTCCGCGTCGATCTCGATGTCGAGCAGCCGGTCCAGGATCCGTTCGATCGAGACCCGACCCTCGACCCGCGCGAGCGGGCCGCCCGGGCAGGTGTGCACGCCGCGACCGAATGCGATGTGCTCACGGAAGTTGTCGCGGTCGAGGCGGAACTCGTGCGGGTCCTCGAATCGGCGCGGATCGCGATTGGCCGCACCGGGGCAGAACATCACCAGGCCGCCGGCCGGGATATCGACCTCACCGACGGTGGTCGCGCGGCGGGCGAGCCGGAACCCGCTCTTGACCGGTGCGTCCATCCGCAGGGTTTCCTCGATGAAGTTCGGGATCAAGGTGCGGTCCTCGCGCAATCGCTGCTGCACGTCGGGGTGATCGCCCATGAACCGCACCGCCGCACCCAGCACCTTGGCCGTGGTCTCCTGCCCCGCGGCGAACAAGAAGGTCGCCGACCGCGCCACATCGAGGACCTCCGGTATGGTGCCGTCCGGATACTTCGCCAGCGCCAGCGACGTCAGCACGTCGTCGCGTGGCTCGTTGCGGCGATCGGTGATGTAGGAAACGAATTTCTCGTCCAGCCAGGCCAACGGGTTGCTCGAGAGAGCTTCGTTGTCGATCGCACCGGGTCGGGCACCCGGCTGGGGCGCGCCGAGCACGACACGGAATTGCTGGTGATCGACTTCGGGAACGCCGAGCATATCCGCGACGACCAAGAGCGCGAACGGCTTGGCGTACTGGGAAAGGAATTCACACTGGCCGGCCTCGACGAATTCGTTGAGC
>NZ_JBHWZY010001070.1:0-2047 GCF_042727815.1 Nocardia sp. NPDC060220 | reverse complement strand
CGTGCTGATCGGTGGCCCGCTCGGCCTGTGCTTCCTGCCCGCTTTCGTCTGCCTCGGCATCGTGCCGGTCGTTATCGGCCTCGCCGACCGCGTGCTCGGCGGCGGTGGGCTGCTGTGACCGGTTGCGACGGGGCCATCGAAACTTCACCGCGCGGATCAGCCGCGCGGTGCAACCAGAGAGGGGATCACGATGACGTTCGCGCACGCGGTATACCTGGGGGCCCGCACTCGAATCACGCGTCTGCTGCTCGAGGACGACGGCATGTCCACGGCGGAGTACGCGATCGGCACTATCGCCGCGGCGGCCTTCGGAGCCGTGCTCTACGGGGTCGTCACCGGGGACAGCATTGTCAACGCGCTGACCGGCATCATCGACAAGGCACTCAACACGAGCGTGTAAACCGCTGCTACACCGGCACTCTCGGGGCCGACGCGGGTGCGGTGACGGTCGAGGCCGCCATCGCACTCGCGGCCCTGGTGTGCGCCGTAGCCCTGTGTGTCGGCGCACTGCTCGCAGGATCCACCCAGGTCCGCTGCACCGATGCTGCCCGCGAGACCGCCCGCCTCGCTGCTCGGGGTGACACCTCGCGCGCGATCACCGCGGGACGATCTGTCGCCCCATCGGGCGCGACCGTCGAACTCCGCACCGAAGGCGATCGGGTGGTCGCCACCGTCGCCGCGAACACCCCACTCCTGCCCGGCTTGCGCCTTCGCGCCGAAGCGGTAGCCGTCACCGAGCCGGGAGTGGATCCGTGACAGCGATGCGTAGGTGCCGGCGGAGGGAACGGCTCGGGAGGTGAAACCGTGCGGGTCGAAGGATCGTAGGTCGTCGTGGTTCACGGCGGATGGAGGCGGGGCAACGGCGTTCGTGTGTATGGCGTTGGCGGGGTTGATCTGCCTGACGTTGCTGGTGGGCCAGGTGGGTGTAGCGGTGGTGGCTCGGCATCGGGCGCAGGGGGCCGCGGATCTGGGCGCGCTGGCCGCGGCGGGTCTCTTGGCGGAGAGCGCGGAGACGGCATGTGGGGAGGCCGGGGAGATCGCCCGGCGGATGGGGGTTCGAGTACGGCGGTGCTCGGTCGCGCAGTGGGATGTTGTTGTAGATGTCGAGGCGAATGTGTCAGCGGGAGTGTTCGGTATGCGCACTGTGCAGGCTTCGGCACGGGCGGGTCCGGTGGAAGAGAATGAGTGACGCGCAAGTGTTATCACTGGCCGGTGGTTGTTCCGCACCGAACCAATTCGAATTAACCGGAAGTGCTTTTGCGCTATTTCATGCGCATTCTTTGATCTGGGCGAGAAAAAAATGAAAAAAACGATGTAATCGCGCCCGTGGCTCCAGTTGGCTATGTGCCAGTTAATAGAAGAGTGGTCCTTTTTATTCGGACACGGGGCGTCGGCTGACATATCGCTGCTGGTCAGCAGTAATTCGGACGAGTGACCAACATTCTTCGAGTGCGGTGTCTCGCCGGTCACGTCGCGAGCGTGCGGACATCATGAATCGGCAGGTAGCTCCCCATGAGCCCGCAGCTCGCCGAGAACGGCGGCCAGCAAGCGCGCGGCGGCGTCCTTGTCCAGGGGGTTGTTGCCGTTTCCGCACTTGGGCGATTGCACGCACGAGGGGCAGCCGTCCTGGCACGCGCAGCTGTGGATCACGCTCAGCGTGGCGGACAACCAGTCCGTGAGCTGGGCGAATCCGCGCTCGGCGAACCCGGCGCCACCGGGCTGACCGTCGTAGACGAACACCGTCGGCGCGCCGGTATCGGGATGTTCGGCGATGGAGACACCGCCGATGTCCCACCGGTCGCAGCCCGCGACCAGCGGCAACATGCCGATGGCGGCGTGCTCGGCGGCGTGCAACGCGCCGGGAAGCTGTTCGTCGGAGATGTCCGCGGCGGCGAGCAGCCGGGGCGTGACGGTATACAGGACGGCCTTGGTGTGCAGGGTGTGCGCGGGCAGATCGAGCTCCACCTGGTCGAGCACCTCGCCGGTCACCAGGGTCCGCAGGTAGCCGACGACCTGGTTTGTCACCGCCACCTGCGCGGATGCAGCC
>NZ_JBHWZY010001069.1:0-2050 GCF_042727815.1 Nocardia sp. NPDC060220 | reverse complement strand
AGCTGTGCGGGCGACGCGATCCCCGAACCGGGCCTCCAGGGCGACGTACCCGCCGCCGAACGCGACAGCGGCCGCAGCACCCAGGGCTACCGCTGCAACATCAGCCGCATCGGCGGCTACGCGGGCCGCGGCGCCGGCATCACCTCGACGCAGTTCGATCACTGCGTCTACCTCGGCAGCTTCTTCCCCGGCAACCTGCTCGGTCCCGCGCAAGGCGTGCAGGTGATCGACGTCGCCGATCCGGCGAACCCGGTGCTCACCGCCACGCTCACCGAACCCGCGATGCTGGCGGGTACCTGGGAGAGCCTCAAGGTCAACGCCGCGCGAAAGCTGCTCGTCGGCACCGGAGCTCCCGCGTTCACCGGAGCGGGACTGATCTCGATCTACGACATCTCCGACTGCGCGCACCCGCGCCTGCTCAACCCTGGACCCGGCACCGACGTGAGCCTGCCGGTCCCGATCACGGCGCACGAGGGCGGCTTCTCCCCCGACGGCCGCACCTACTGGGCATCAGGGGTCGTCCCCGGCATCGTCAGCGCTGTCGACCTGACCGATCCGGCCGACCCCCGCGTGATCTGGCAGGGCATGCCGGGGCAGTCCATGCACGGCATGGGCCTGCGCGCCGACGGCAACCGCCTCTACCTGGCCAACAACATGGGCGGGCTCACCGTCCTCGACACCAGTGCGGTGCAGCGGCGCGACCCCGACCCGCAGGTGCCGATCATCTCCCAGCTGACCTGGACCGATGGCTGGGCGACGCAGCAGAACGTGCCCGTCACCTACAACGGCGTGCCCTACCTGTTCACCGCCGACGAGGCCGGATCCGGCGGCGTCAAACTCATCGACATCTCCGACGACACCAACCCGCGCATCGTGAACTCCATCAAGCTGGAGATCAACCTGCAACAACATCGCGACAGCGCGCTCGCCTCCGGGATGGGTGGGTCGATCTTCACCTACGACGCCCACTACTGCTCCGCCGATCGGCCGGTGAACCCCACCGCGCTCGCATGTGGCTGGATCGCCTCCGGCCTCCGGGTTTTCGACGTCCGCGACCCGCTCCGGGTACGCGAGATCGCCTACTACAACCCGCCCGCGCGTACCGGTCAGAACAGCGAACTGTGGAACTCTCCGCACGCACTCGCCTCCATCATCGGAGTGCCGCTGCTCAGCGCGCAATCGGTGATGCAGGCCGTCGACGCGGGCGTTCTCGATCCCGAGCAGGCGCAGAGTTCGCGCACCGGTGACGTGGCCTTCGGTGACCTCTCCACCGACTGGTGCTTCTCCGCTCCTGAGTGGCGCGGCAACCAGCTCTGGGCCGCCTGCGCCGACAACGGGTTGCTCACCTTGGAGCTGTCGCCCGAGGTGTACACCCCGCCCACCGATCAGCGGTCGACGGTCGGCTCATGACCCGGCGGGTGCTGCTCGGCGCCGCGGGTGCGGCGACGGTACTGCTGCTGCTGGTGGTCGGCGCGGCCATCCGACCGCTCTGCTTCTCCGAGACCGCCACCGTCACACCGGTATTGACGCCTACCGAGATCGGCTTCGTGCAGGACATGACGGGTCACCATCAGCAGGCGCTCATCATGGTCGAGCGCCTGGCCGTCGATGTCGATCCCACCGTGCGGCGGCTGGCCGACCAGATCGCCGATGCCCAGCGCCTCGAGATCGGCATGATGCTCGGCTGGCTCCGGTTGGCCGCGGCGACCCCGACCAACCCGCACCCGATGTCGTGGATGCCCACCGGTCACCACACCGCCGCGTCCTCGTCGATGACCATGCCCGGCATGGCCACTCGCGCCGACCTCGACGCGCTCGCGGAGGCACACGGCGCCGACGCGGAGACGATGTTCCTGCGTCTGATGTACCGCCATCACCAGGGCGGCATCGCCATGACGCAGACGTTCGACGGAATATCCACCGGTGGGCCGGTCGAACAGGCGGCCCGCGACATGATCAGCACACAGAGCCAGGAGTCCGGGATCATCGGCCTGCTGATGTCCCAGCGCGGGTAACGGCTAGGGGCCTAATCCTGTTCGCTCCCCACGCT
>NZ_JBHWZY010001068.1:0-2061 GCF_042727815.1 Nocardia sp. NPDC060220 | reverse complement strand
GTGCATCATCGTCAGGTGATCGGAGATGTCCTGCTCGCACCCTTCCTGCAGCACAACGTTGTTGACCGTCGAGCCGGGGCCCTGGTCGAGGAACGTCAGCTCGTACGGGTTCGTCACCTCGTCGTAGCGCGTGCCGACCACGGTGTAATCGACACCGGGAACGGTGTCACCGTTGGCGTTGAGCGTCTTGACGAAATCCGAACCGACGGTCTGCTGGATACCGGCGTGGCCGACGAAGATCTCGATCGGACCCAGCACATCGATACCCAGGTTGTTGACCATGCGACCCAGGGCGCCGATGCCGTCGAGGCTGGTGCCGTGGTGGGTGGCGCCGAAGGTGATCAGCTTGTTGACCTTGGCCGCGCCGCCCTCGAACTTCGTGTACCAGTTCGCCATCGACCCACCTTGGGAGTGCGCGATGATGTCGACCTCGTCGGAACCGGTGGCCGCGAGGACCCGGTCCACGAACGCCGCGGTCTGCTTCGCCGAATCCTGGATGTAGCCGGTGCCCATGACACCGGGCAGGAACGAACCGAGCCCGCCGCCCTCGACGATGTTGGAACGGCCGTAGTTGAACGTGAACGTGCAGTAACCGGCGTCCTTGATCGGCTGGCCCATGTAGGCGTACCCGTTGTAGGCGTTCATCCAGGTGCCGTGCAACAACACCACCGGTCGCGGATGCTGCGCGGTCGGCTTGCAGTTCCAATCGTTGGTGCCGGGAGCACCCGCGTCGGGATTGAGCAGTCCGTAGCCGAACGCGGGCAGGAACGCCGTCGACGCGGGGCCGATAGCGCCCGGGTCGGAGGAGTAGCCGCCCGAGGAGCCCGAGCTGGAGCCGGAACCACCGAGGCAGTCGCCGGAGCCGTTACCCGAGCCCGCACCGCTACCGGAGGTACAGGCCGACCCCGTGCCGCCGAGCCCGCCGTCGGTACCCCAGGCCACATCGCGGCCCTGGTGGATGATTTCGGCCAGCTGCTGTTCAGTGGGTTCGGACGCCGGGTCAGCCGCCGCCCCCGCCCCGGAGAGGGCGACAGCAACAACGCTGACGCCCATCAGTATTGCCGCACGCACCGAGCGTGTGCGGCCACGAGTAATGGTCATGCAAGGTCTGCCTTTCCGAATGCGAAAAAGGAATCGGCTCGTAAGCCGTCCCGAACATATGCCGGAACAACCGGCACGGAAATCGCTTCCGGTCAGGTGTGTGCACCTCACCATTCACTGTCGCGGAACCCCATGGCCGCGCACAGGAAATATTATTCCGCGCAATGCGGACCACCTTTCGGAATATTTCCACGAGAATCAGTGCAGCAGCTGGCCGAAAGGAATACCGATGCCACCGAAACCCGTCGACCGGCGGATCAGGCCGAAGCAGGAGCGGGCGAAGGCGACCCGGGAACACATTCTCGACACCGCCGCCGAACTGTTCGGGCAGCGGGGAATCGACAACACTTCCACCAATGTCATCGCGGCGCAGGCGCACGTCAGTATCGGCACGCTGTACCGATACTTTCCGGAGCGGTCGTTTCTCGTCGACGAACTCCTCGATCGGCTCATCGCCGATGTCGAGCAGGAGTTCACCCAGCGGGTATTCAGCCTGCCCGTGGCGACATCGCCCAAGAGCAGCGACGACTTTGTCGCCATCGCCTCCGAGATACTCGATGTCTTCGCCGAAGTGCTGATCGCGAAGTCGGATCTGGTTCGCGCGCTCGTCGGCAGTGTGCAGTTCTACAGCAGCGGGTTACCCGAATTCGAGCCGCGATTGCGAATGCTGGTCAAGCTCATCGTGATCCAGTTCGTCGGGCCCGGCGACGACCGTGACAACGACATGATGTCCTGGGTTCTGGTCAACACCGGATTCGCCGCGGTCGTGCGCGCTTCGGCCGACGACGTGGCCGACGGCGACCGCGCCGCCGCCATCGCCATGACCGCGCAGATGATCGGCACCTGGCTGTACGGCGAGATGCGGGGCCGCGCATAGCACTGGGCTCACACCGGCACCTCGTCGCGGGACTGGAGGTCGGCGAGAACCAGGCGCAGCAGCTGTTCGGCCCGGATACGCTG
>NZ_JBHWZY010001067.1:0-2061 GCF_042727815.1 Nocardia sp. NPDC060220 | reverse complement strand
CCCACCGCGCTGGCCCGCATCGCCGGTCTCGGCGGGGCTTGCTCCTTCGTCGCCTACGCCCCGGCGCCTGACCGGCGGCCCGGCCGCGGACCGGCCACTTCGTGGCCGTCCCTCCCTAGGGGTCGGGAGTGCGGTGGCTGGGTTGGGTGGGTTGTTGAAGACGGGGACGGGCTGGTTGTGGCGGATCAGGTTGTGGCGGGGGCGGTTTCGGTGCGGGGAGTGGGGGTTTTGGCTGCTACTACCGAGCGGTAGACGATGGCGCCGGTGGTGAGGATTACGGCTACCGACAGGGGGCCTGCCCAGAGCTGCCACCAGCTGCCGCCGGCGGGGGTGTAGACCTCGGGGCGGGGCCAGGCCAGGTTGATGACCATGGCGATGCCCCAGACGACGGCGAGGGCGTTGATGGGGATGCCGAGGCGGCCCAGGTGGAACAGGGTCTTGTCGTCGGGGGCGGGCAGGCCCTGGACGCGGCGCAGCAGCAGTGGCACGGTGACCAGGAGGTAGGCCAGGTACAGGCTGACGATGCAGACGCTGGCGAGGGTGGCGAAGATGGCGGGGTTGCCGAGGTTCAGGACCAGCAGGCCGATGCCGAGGGCGCCGATCGCGACGGCGGGCCACACGGGGGTGCCGAAGCGGGGGTGCACGGTGGAGAGGGCCTTCGCGAAGGGGAGTTTGCCGTCGCGGGCCATCGAGAACATCAGGCGTGAGCCGGCGGTCTGGATGGCGAGGGTGCACACGATCACCGCGACCGCGACACAGCCGAGCAGCACTGAACCGGCGGGGCTGTTGAGCTTCGAGGTGATGACGTAAGCCAGTCCACCGGTGGACAATTCGCCGTCGGACAGGCTCGGAGCCGCCATCAGCGCGCCGAGCAGCATGAGGCCACCGCCCAGTGCCGAGACCGCCAGCGCGAGCAGGATGGTGCGGGGAGCGACCTTGCGCGGGTTCTTGGTCTCCTCGGAAAGCTCACCGGCGGAATCGAATCCGACCATCACGTACGCGGCCATCAGGCCCGAGACCAGGAATGCCGCCCAATACGGGCCGGGGGAGGCCTGGTCGGTCTGGAACACCACATCGGGGCCGCGCTCGGTGTTGGCGAAGAACAGCGCGATGATCGCCAGCACACCGACGATCTCGACGGTGACACCGATCGAATTGATCTTCGACATCAGGTCGATGCCGATCACATTGATGGTGGTGGTGACGACGAGCAACACGCTGCCGAGCAGCACGGCGTTCATCGCGCCGTCGCGGGAGGTGAGCGCGGTGTCGGTGCCGATGAGCTGGAATCCGCTCCAGATCGAGGGCAGCACCACCTGGAGCGCGATGGCGGCCGCGGCGGCGGTCACGACCTGCGCGATCACCATCATCCAGCCGGCGAACCAGCCGATCAGCCCACCGGCCAGCCGACGTGACCACTGATAGATACAGCCCGAGATCGGGTAGCGGGCGGCGAGCTCGGCGAAGTTCAGCGCGACCAGGAACTGGCCCGCGAACACCAGCGGCCACGTCCAGAAGAAGGCGGCGCCGCCGAACGAATAGCCGAAGCCGAAGAACTGGAAGATGGTGGTGAGGATGGAGACGAACGAGAAACCTGCCGCGAAGGACGCGTAACGCCCCAGTTTGCGGTGCAGGACCGGCGTGTAGCCGAAGGCTGCCAGATCGGCGCTGTCGCGGCCGAGTTCGGGTGGGGCGGCGGGGGATTCGAATGTCGTGGCCATGTCGGAGTCCTTCAGCGGTTCGGCCAATATCTATCAGTCGATAGTTTTGCGCGCGCGATCGCTCGAACGGTGTCGTGCGTGTATCGACTGGACGCCCCGCGGTAACTTCTGCGTTGCCTGAGTTTCTGTCAAATGACAGAAATTCGACCGCTGGGCATTCCCGCCGGTGAGCTGCCCGCTGCGGTGCAGGTCGTGGCCCGATGACAGAATCTTCGGTGTGGCGAATCTCGGTCCCGGGCGTCCCCGGCTGGAACAGCGGCGCAGGCAGGGAACTACGCCGCGCGCGGAGATCCTCGACGCGGCGGCGGAGCTCTTCACCACCAAGGGGTACGCCAACACC
>NZ_JBHWZY010001066.1:0-2062 GCF_042727815.1 Nocardia sp. NPDC060220 | reverse complement strand
GGATGTCCGCCTCGCGCAGTGCCAGTTCCGGCTCGGTGAAAGACGGGTGGATGACGGCGGCGAGGCGCGGGGCCAGGCGCGGCAGCATCGCGAAGCCCTCGGCGGCGCCTGCCAGCAACAGCACCTCGTCGGGGGAGCGACCGTGGCGGGCGGCGACGGCGGCGCGGGCGGCGTGCTCGTCGTCGGCGCTCGGGTAGCGGCCGAGGTCGGCCAGGCGGGCGGCCAGGCGATCGCGCAGCCAGTCGGGTGGGGCGACGCCCTGGACGTTCACGGCGAAATCGAGCATGCCCGGACGCGCCTCCACGTCGCCGTGGTGGCGCAACATCGCGGGGTCAACGGAGTCCTCGAGCACAACTGCACACCCTACGTGGCGGCGATTCGGCGCCACGGGCGAGAATGGCTCTCGTGGGTCCACTACATGTCTCGTTCATTTGCACAGGCAATATCTGCCGGTCACCGATGGCCGCGAAGATGTTCGAGGCGCACCTCTACCGAGCGGGTCTCGCGAACCGCGTGCGGGTGAGCAGCGCGGGCACCGGTTCGTGGCATGTCGGCGACGCGGCCGACCCGCGTACCGAGGCGACCCTGCGCCGCGCCGGCTACCCGACCGAGCACACCGCGGCGACCTTCGGTCCCGAGCACAGTGACGCCGACCTGATCATCGCCTTGGACACCGGCCACGATCGCGAACTCGCGCACCGCGGCGTCCCCACCGAGCAGCGCAGGCTGCTGCGCAGCTTCGACCCCGCGGCCGACGGCCGCGATGTGCCGGACCCGTACTACGGCGACCAGTCCGATTTCGACCTCGTCCGCGACCAGATCGAGGCCGCCATCCCCGGCCTGCTCGACTGGGTCCACGCCGAGCTCGACGCGCGCAACCCCGCCGACGTGCAGCTCTGATGCGCAAACTCACCTTTCTGCTGCGTCCCAGCTGGCTGATCCTCGCGGTGATCGTCGCCGCGTTCGCCTACCTGTGCTTCACCGTGCTGGCGCCGTGGCAGCTCGGCAAGAACAACAGCACCGAACACCGCAACCAGCTGATCGCCGACTCTGTGCAGGCCGACCCCGTGGCCGTCACCGATGTCCTCGACGGCGACTCCGGCACCCACACCGAGTGGCGCAAGGTCACCGCGACCGGCGCCTTCGTCCCCGAGTCGACCGTCCTGGTCCGCCTTCGCCACCTCGACGGCGCCCCCGGCTACGCCGTCCTCGCCGCCTTCCGCCTCGATGACGGCCGCACCCTCCTGGTCGACCGCGGCCTGGTCGCCTCCGTCGACGGCACCCGCCCACCCGCGATCGCCGACCCGCCCGCGGGCCCGCAACGCATCGAAGCCCGAGTCCGAGCCTCCGAGGGCGTGGTCCCCGACAAAACGCCCAGCACCCAGGACGGCTTCCGCCAGGTGTACACGGTCGACGCCACCCAGGAATCCGCCGTCCTCGGCACCCCCCTCACCCCCGTTCCGACCGGCACCGACAAGGGCGGCTACCTCCAGCTGGCCGCCGACCAGCCAGGCGCCTTCACCCCGACCCCCCTGCCCCAACTGGACGCGGGCCCCTACCTCTCCTACGGCCTCCAATGGCTCGCCTTCGGCCTGATGGCCCCCCTCGGCCTCGGCTACTTCGTCGTAGCCGAGCTCAAAGCCCGCCGCCGAGACCGCGCCCAACCGTCTACCCCGACGAACCCCACGCCCACCGCAGACACCCCCACCCCCGCCCAACCCACCACAGAAGCCCGCCTAGCGGACCGCTACGGCCGCAACCGCTGACAGCTGTTCGCAACCCGCGAATCCAGCACGTCGTCCGCGAACTCAACTGCCTCTCGTCTGCGCACACCGCGAAGACCGCAGCTCCACCGCACCCCCGCCACATCGTGCACCCCAGATCCACCATGGCCGCCACCCCCACAACCACACCGCGCACCCCAAATCCGCCATCACCCCCACCCCAGCCACACCGCGCACCCCAAATCCGCCATGACCGCACTCCCACCCACCACCCGCGACCCCTAGGGAGCGGCGGCCACGAAGTGGCCGGTCCGCGGCCGGGCCGCCGGTTAGGCGCC
>NZ_JBHWZY010001065.1:0-2065 GCF_042727815.1 Nocardia sp. NPDC060220 | reverse complement strand
ATCAGTGGGGCCAGGTGCGACCGGGCGATCAGCTGAAGGGAATCCTCAGCGACCCGGTGCAATTCGTGCACACCTTCGGCGAGAGCATCGCGCTGCGCGACCATCGCTGGTTCAACCAGTTCTTCGGCGAACTCGGTTTCGCGTATGTGGACGTGCCCGCGATTTCGATGCTGGCGTGCCTGCTCGCCTTCGCGGTGAGTTTCGGCATCGTCGATCGGATGAGTGCCACCACAGCCACTTTCCGTCGCACGCTGATCGTGGCGCTCACGGTGCTCGCGAGCGTTGCGATGATCTACGTGACGCTGTACATGTCGTTCACGCCGGTCGATTTCTATATCATCGACGGTGTGCAGGGCCGGTATTTCGTGCCGCTGGCAATCATGGGACTGGCGGTGCTGGCTCGCGTGGTGGGGCTGCGACTCACGAATTCCGATGGCGTGATTCCGGCCCGCGGGACCGCGATCACCATCGCCTGTGCGTCGACTTTCGCGCTTGTCGCTACCGCCGCAACGTATTACACCGTCGTCTGGGGATAATTCCCCAGACGACGGTGGGGATTACAGAGTTTTCTCGCCCGCTGCCGCGTAGGCGCGTTCGGTATCGGCCTTTTTCGGTCGCCACCAGTTCTCGTTGTCGCGGTACCAGGCGACGGTGTCGGCCAGGCCGGCGCGGAAGTCCGCGTAGCGCGGTGACCAGCCCAGCTCCTCGCGCAGCAGACTCGCGTCGATGGCGTAGCGCTGGTCGTGGCCGGGGCGGTCCGTCACGTGATCGAAGTCGGTGGGCTCTCGATCGAACGCCTGCAGAATGAGCTGGACGACCGTGAGGTTGTCGAGTTCACCCTGGGCGCCGATCAGATAGGTCTTGCCGGTCCGGCCACGCTCGAGAATGTCCCAGACCGCGCGGTTGTGGTCGTCGACGTGGATCCAGTCGCGCACCTGATGGCCCGCGCCGTACAGCCGTGGGCGCACACCGTCGATCAGGTTGGTGATCTGGCGCGGGATGAATTTCTCCACGTGCTGGTACGGGCCGTAATTGTTGGAGCAGTTCGACAGGGTCGCGCGGACACCGAAAGACCTGGTCCAGGCGCGTACCAGCATGTCGCTGCCCGCTTTGGTCGCCGAATACGGGCTCGACGGGTTGTAGGCGGTGGATTCGGTGAAGCCCGGCTCGTCGGGGGTGAGATCGCCGTACACCTCGTCGGTGGAGACGTGGTGGTAGCGCACCTCGTGGCGGCGTACCGCCTGCAACAGCGAGTATGTGCCGACGATATTGGTCTGCACGAACGGCCACGGCTCGGCCAGGGAGTTGTCGTTGTGGGATTCGGCCGCGAAATGCACGACCGCGTCCACCCCACTGACCAGGTTGTCGACAAGATCGAGATCGGCGATATCGCCGTGCACGAATTCGATCCGATCCGCGACCGGATCCAGCGATGCCCGGTTGCCCGCGTAAGTGAGCGCGTCGAGCACGGTCACTTGGACATCCGGGCGCGTGGCCACGGTCTGCTGGACGAAATTCGCACCGATGAACCCGGCCCCGCCGGTTACGAGCACTCGCACTCGGTCAACGATACGTGCATTCCGTGGACGCTCGTGACGAAAGGTGTCACCGTTATGTGTTGCTGGAACGTCTCTGACCTGTGACCCGGCATATATTTACACAGTGATCTCCGTCACATTACCTGTAGGTAGGTTAAGACTCAAAGTCGGTTTTCCTGAGAAAAAGCCCGGTCAACGCTCAGGTTTCTATCAGCGCACAGGCATCGGAGTATCAACGGTGAACAAAACTTGAACTAACAGTCACAGCAGGTTCACCTCTGGTTAGCTGCGGGAGCTTTTGATCTACGAGTCCCCTCCGCACGCTCCAAACTTGAGGTTCAACAAAAATGCTGATGAGGAAATTCGCCGCCACGTCGGCGCTGCTGATCGCCGCCATGGGCGTCACCGCCGGCACCGTGAACGCCGCGCCGGCCGAAGAAGCCGCCCCGATCAACTACTCCGCCGAGGTCGTCGACGGTTCCAAGTCCGTCATCACCACCGATGCCGGCTCGCTGGTCGTCGAAGAC
>NZ_JBHWZY010001064.1:0-2070 GCF_042727815.1 Nocardia sp. NPDC060220 | reverse complement strand
CGGTGCCTGACCGGCGACCCCTCGGGGCCGCGAACACGCGGCGCCCGCGCCGCCAGAAATCCTGTAGCCTCCCGGTGTCCCACTGCTGCCTAACTCCGAGGATTGACCCGGGTGGACTCCACCGAGCTTCGCATTGCCGCCGTGGTCCCCTGCCACAATGAAGAGGCCGCGGTCGCCAAGGTCGTCACCGACCTCAAAGCCGCTGTGCCGGGGATCGTCGTCTACGTCTACGACAACCTGAGCACCGACCGCACCGCCGAATGCGCCCGCGAGGCCGGGGCGATCGTGCGCTTCGAGAACACCAAGGGCAAGGGCAATGTGGTGCGCCGCGCCTTCGCCGATATCGACGCCGACGTCTATCTGATGATCGACGGCGACGACACCTACGAGGCGTCGGCCGCTCCGCTGATGATCAAGACGCTGCTCGAGGGCCCCTACGACCACATCCTCGGTGTGCGCAAGCAGGACGACGCCGACGCCAGCGCCTACCGCAGCGGTCACGAGACCGGCAACAAGGTGCTCAACGGCGTGGTGGGCAAGGTGTTCGGCGAGAACGTCGAAGACATGCTGAGCGGTTTCCGGGTGTTCTCGCGCCGGTTCGTGAAGAGCTTCCCGGCCGTGTCGCGCGAGTTCGAGATCGAGACCGAGCTGACCGTGCATTCGCTGCACCTGCGCGTGCCGCAGACCTCGGTGCCGGTCGGTTTCCGCGACCGCCCCGCGGGCAGCGAATCCAAGCTGCGCACCTACCGCGACGGCACCAAGATCCTCGCGCTGATCCTGGGCCTGGCCCGCCACGAACGCCCTGTCGCGTTCTACGGCCTGTTCGGCACCATCGCCTGGCTGGTCTCGGTGATTCTGACCGTGCCGATCGTGATCGACTTCTACAACACTCACCAGGTAGCGCGGTTCCCGACGCTGTTCCTCGCGTTCACGCTGTTGCTGCTCGGCAGCCTCGCGTGGACCGCGGGCCTGATCCTGGACGGCATCCGCCGCTCCCGCCACGAGACGGCGCGGTTGGTCTACCTGCGTTATTCGGCCGCCGGGGTGAACGAGGACGTCGCGGCCGGAGACCGTCGGTGACCACGTCCATCGAGCCCGAGACGACTGTAGAACCCAGCAAGACCCCCGCACGCAAGGATCGGGCGCTGGCGCCCATCCGGACTGTGACCCAGCGGTTCGGCGCCGCGACCGTCGCGTTCGCGATGATCGCGACCGTCTTCGGCGCCGTGTTCGCCGTGCTCACGCCCGCGTTCTGGGGCCACGACGAGATCACCCAGTTCGGCCGCGCCTACCAGGTCGCCCACGGCGGCGTGTTCCCCCAGCGCATCGTCGACGATCGCGGTGTGGCCTACGGCGGGCAGATCCCGGTCAGCGTCGACGCGCTGATGGGCTACGCCTTCACCGACTACAACGACAACCCCGAAGAGCCCGACGCGATGGTGGCCGACCCCGGCGCCTACGACCGGCTCGCCGCGGCCGAGGTCTCCTCGACGACCCGGCAGATGTGGTTCACCAACACCGCCGCCTACTCGCCGGTGCCGTATGTGCCCGCCGCCGTTGGCATTCGGCTGGGCGAGGCGCTCGGCCTCAACGTGGGTGGCATGTATTTGCTCACCCGTTTCGCCGGCCTGGTCGCCTATCTCGCGGTTGTCGGATTCGGGCTCTACGCGCTGCGCGAGCGGCGTAGCCAGTGGCTGGTATTCACCGTGGCGGTGCTGCCGATCGCGCTTTTCCAGGCGGGCACCGTCACCGCGGACACGCTCACCAACGCGCTCGCCATCATGGTGTCGGCGCTGTTGCTGAAAGCGCTGTTCGTCGGCGATCGACTGCACCGGGCGGAAACCGCCGCGCTGCTCGCCGCGACGATCGCGCTGCCGCTGAGCAAACCGACCTATGTGCTGCTGGCGATGCTCGTTGTGGTGGTGCCCGCCGACCGGCTCGGTTTCACCGGAAAGCTGAAATTCGTCCCGTGGGCATTCGCGGTGACGGGCGGGGTGCTTTTTCTCGCCTGGACGAAGATCGCGGCGCCCACCGGCGACGGCATGGGCCTGATGCGCCCGCCCCATCAGT
>NZ_JBHWZY010001063.1:0-2073 GCF_042727815.1 Nocardia sp. NPDC060220 | reverse complement strand
TGTGCTTCGGTGACTCCAACACCTTCGGCCAACCGGCTGAAGGACGCGGTCGCTGGCCAGCCGACGTGCGCTGGACGGGCCGGCTGCAGCAACGTCTTGGTAGCGGATACGCCGTTATCGAGGAAGGTCTCGGCGGCCGGACCACTGACTTGAACGATCCCGATCGTGACGATCGCAACGGTCGTGCATACTTTCAACCCTGTCTGCGCAGCCACTCGCCCTTGGACATGGTTGTGGTCATGTTGGGAAACAATGATCTCAAGACCAAGTTCGGTCGGGAACCAGATGCGGTTGCCACCGCGCTCGAGGGCTATATCGACAACGTCGAGCGCACGGCGTGGACCCGCACCGGCGCGGTTCCTGCGGTATTGCTGGTCAGTCCGATTCATATCGATGCCAATCAGCCGGGGTTTTCTGAGCAGAGCTCCGAGTACGACGATGACTCCGTGCGCAAATCACGCGAACTCGGCGGTGCGATACGTCGCGTCGCTACCAGGCGCGGAGTTTTGTTCGCCGACGCGGCTACGGTCGGGTGTCCGGGAATCGACGGCGTACACCTTAGCCGTGACTCACATGAACAGGTTTCACGGCTGATCGCTGAAAAGATCGAGGTATGAGAACAGTCGGTAAGGACAGGCCGTATCTGAATTCGCGGTGGTCTTCGAGATTCGGTAATGTCCGCGCCTCTTGTGACGTGTTCGGCGTGCGGCACCGGCCGGTGATGCATGATCGGTTGCCCAGCAACGGGTCTGATACTCAATGTGGACTGTGCGGAACGGCGCAAGGAACCGCATAGCGGTGGGGTACCGTGGGCGTACCGGGTTCATCTACCAGCTTGGATGCTGAAGTTGTTGGGGGCGGCGATGATACGAGGGCGGGGATGGACCGGCTTCGAAGCGGCTGTGTTGCAAGAGGCGATGCGTAAATCGAACCGAGAATTCGCCGCGCTGTTGGGTGTCGAGACGACCACGATCAACAATTGGCGTGCGGGTTTGAGCGCGGTCAGACCCCGGTCTAAAACGCAACAGATCCTCGACATCACCCTGCGGCTGCACACCAGCGAAGAGGACCGTGCCCGGTTCGATGAGATGGTCGCGGCTGGCCAAGGCGCGTGGGAGGAATTCCGACGATCACCGCGGAGTAGCTCTCCCTCAACCCCAGGTACTCGGCCCGCCCGCGGCGAGGTTGACGCCACCTTCGAACGATCGTCCCTGATCATCGAACGGATGCGGCTGTTGCGCGCCAAAGGTGTCGACGACGGAGTGCTCGACGTAATCGAAGCGGCTTTCGGAGACATCCTCACCCGATACGAAGCAGAAGGACCGACACTTCTCGCACCAGAGGTTCTCGCCCTTCGTCGGCAAGTCGACGTTTTGCTCGACCAGTGCAGGCAACCGTTGCATCTGGCTCGGTTGTATCGCTTCGCGTGCCAGATGTCGGGCGCGCTGGCGTATATGGCTGTCAACCTAGGACGTTTTCAACACGCGAGGATGTACGGAGAGGAAGCTCTCGGCCTCGCAGAGTTCACGCGAGACCTGGAGCTGATCGCGTGGGTCAAAGGGACACAGAGCTTCTGCTCCTACTATCAGGGCGACTATGCGCGCGCCGTCGACGCTGCGCAAGAAGGATTGCGGGTTGCCGGTTCGAGCGGACAAGCGATCCGGCTGTACGCCAACGGTCTCGCACGTGCCTTGGGCAAGCTCGGCGATTCTGTCGGCGTGCACAAAGCGATCGAGGCGGCGATGAACCTCAGCGACAACACGGGCACGTCGCATGGGTTGACGCCGGCACTGTCGTTCGAGTCTTACAGCGTCCCACGGCTGATGGCCAACGCAGCGACAGCGCACTTGTCTGCGGGAGACCACAGCAAGACCCTCGAATACGGTCAGTCGGTGGCCGAGTTGGTGGACACGTCGGACTCAGTATGGAGTCAAGCCCTCGTTCGGCTCGACGTCGCAACAGCTCTGGTCAAGCAGAAGGGCCCCGACACCGAACACGCGATGTCACTGGCACGGCAAGCGCTGGCAACCTCTCACGGCCAACCGATCCGCTCGGTCTGGCAGCGTGCTCACG
>NZ_JBHWZY010001062.1:0-2076 GCF_042727815.1 Nocardia sp. NPDC060220 | reverse complement strand
GTGTGCTTGCCGTCACCGGGCGCGAGGGTGACGTGCACGCCGCCTGCCCTGGCCTTGTCCAGAAGCTCCGGGTCGATCGGTTCCGGTTGCGGCAGCGGCTCGCCCGCCATGACCAGCCGGCAGCGGCGCACCAGCTCACCGATCAGCGAGGCCTTCCAATCGCCCCAGACTCCGGGGCCGGTCGCCATCGAGTCGGCTTCGGCGAGCGTGTGCAGCAGTTCGAGCAGGCCGACGTCACCACCGAGCGCGTCGGCGACGTGCTGCACGGTCGCCGGGTCGTCGAGGTCGCGCCGGGTCGCGGTGTCGGGCAGGAGCAGGTGGTGGCGCACGATCGCGCTGAGGGTGCGCACATCCGAAGGCCACATTCCGAGCCTGCGGCCGATATGCGTGGCCAGCTCGGCGCCGACGATGCTGTGGTCGCCCTGCCGCCCCTTGCCGATGTCGTGGAGCAGGGCGCCGAGCGCCAGCAGGTCGGGCCGGGCGACCCTGGTGCTCAGGCTGCTCGCGTAGGCGACCGTCTCCATCAGGTGCCGATCGACGGTCCAGGTGTGCATCGCATCGCGCGGCGGCAGATCGCGGACCGCACCCCATTCGGGAAAGAGTCTGCCCCACAATCCGGTTCGATCGAGCGCCTCGACCGCGTCGATGCTGCCGCGACCCGCGCCGAGCAGGACGAGCAGATCGTTGAGCGCGTCCTTGGGCCACGGTTCGCGTAGTTCGGGCGCGTCCTCGGACAACCTGTTGAGCGTGGTCGCCGACATCGGCAACCCGGTCTGCGCCGACGCCGCCGCGACACGCAGGATCAGCCCGGGATCACGCTGCGGGCGGGCGTCTCTGGCCAGCACCACCTCGCCGGAGTGCTCGACCACCCCCTCATCGAGTGGTCGGCGCACCGGCATGCGGCGCAGTCTGGCCAGGCCGCGCCGCGGTAACGCGTTGGCGGCCGTGCGCAGACCGACGTCGCACGAATAGCTCACCGTACGCGCCGAATCGGTCAATGTCCGGGCGAGATCGAAGCGATCGCCGATGCGCAGCGCGGCGCCGATCTCGTCGGCGTCCTGGGCGCGCAGCTGATCGCGGGCCCGGCCTGCGACGCGGTGCAGTTCGGTGCGCACGTCGAGGAGCCTGCGGTGGGCCTGTTTCAGGCCGCCGCCGGGGACCTCGGGGCCCAATCCCGGCATGGCGTCGGTCAATTGGGCGATCGAGAGCGCGTCGAGCAGCTGGATATCGCGCAGCCCGCCGCGACCGTTCTTGAGATCGGGTTCGGCGCGATGGGCGATCTCGCCGCTGCGCTGCCAGCGGGCGGTGGTCTGGGCGATCAGATCGTCGAAGCGGGACCGGATACCGGTGCGCCATTCCCGGCGCACGCCGCCGATGAGCAGATTGCTGAGGTCTCGGTCGCCGACGATGTGGCGCGCCTCCAGCAGGCCGAGCGCGGCGATCATGTCGTCGGCGGCCACCCGCAGCGCCTGCGGCACGGTGCGCACGCTGTGGTCGAGCTTGATGTGGGCGTCCCAGAGCGGGTACCAGAGTTGATCGGCGACCTCCGAAACCACCTTGGGGTCGACGTCGTCGTGCAGCAGCACGAGGTCGAGATCGGAGTAGGGCAGCATCTCGCGGCGTCCGAGTCCACCCACCGCGACGAGCGAGAGACCGCTGTCGGCGGTGATGCCGAGTTCGTTGCCCTTGCTGGTGAGCCACAGTTCGAACAGATCGACCAAGGCCTCGCGCAGCGATTCCGGATCGAGCCGCGGATTGCGGGTGCCCGCTCCGTCGAGCAGTTGCGCCCTGGCCTTGACCAGGTCCGCCGCTCCGTTGTTCTGAATACCACCGTTCCGCTGTGCCACAGCCCACACCACCATTTCATGCGGGCGGCCCCGCCCCGACCGGATCAGTCTTCCCGGTGGGAGCGGGGCCGCCGCTCGATCGATTTATCGTGCGTGCCCTACCGAATTACAGTGCGTCGCTTCCGCGTTCGCCGGTACGGACACGGATGATGGTGTCCACCGGGGTCACCCACACCTTGCCGTCACCGATCTTGCCGGTGCGCGAGGCTTCGACGATCACCTCGACGAC
>NZ_JBHWZY010001061.1:0-2077 GCF_042727815.1 Nocardia sp. NPDC060220 | reverse complement strand
GAGCAGGTGGCGGATCTGCTTCACGCGTAGCGGGGCGGTGTCGTCGTATTCGCGGTAGCCGTTCGGGCTGCGGTCGGCGACCATCAGGCCCTGGGCTTCGTAGTAGCGCAGTTGGTGGGCGTTGACGCCCGTGCGGGTACTCAGTTCGCCGATTCGCATCGCAACCTCACTTGACCTTCATACCGGTATGAACGTTGATGATGCTGCCATGCACAACGCAACCGAAACACCTGTGACTGTCATCGGACTCGGCCTCATGGGTCGATCGCTCGCCGGCGCGTTCCTCGCGGCCGGGCATCCCACCACCGTCTGGAATCGGACGCCCGCCAAGGCCGACCGCCTGGTGGCCGAGGGCGCGCGACTCGCGCCGGCCATCGGTGACGCCCTGCGGGCGAGCGCGATCACGATCGTCTGCGTCACCGACTACCCGGCCGTGCGCGATCTGTTCGCCGCGAGCGATGTCGACGGCACGACCCTGCTCAACCTCACCTCGGGCGACTCCGCCCAGGCCCGCGAAACGGCCCGCTGGTTCGAACAGCGCGGCGCCCGCTACCTCGACGGCGCGATCATGGCCATCCCGCAGGCGATCGGAACTCCCGACGCGGTGATTTTGCACAGCGGTCCACAGGCCGACTTCGACGCACACCGGAAAACCCTCGAAGCACTCGGCACCGTCACCTATCTCGGCGCCGACCACGGCCTGGCCTCCCTGTACGACGTGGCGGGTCTGACGATGATGTGGAGCGTCCTCAACGCGTGGCTCCAGGGCACCGCCATGCTCCGGACCGCCGGTGTCGACGCCGCGACGTACGCCCCGTTCGCACAGATGATGGCGACCGGGGTGGCCACCTGGCTGCCCGGCTACGCCGAGCAGATCGACAGTGGTTCCTATCCCGCCGAGGTGGCGGCCCTGGA
The DNA here is from genome assembly GCF_042727815.1 of Nocardia sp. NPDC060220. Lineage (NCBI taxonomy): Bacteria > Bacillati > Actinomycetota > Actinomycetes > Mycobacteriales > Nocardiaceae > Nocardia > Nocardia sp. NPDC060220. Next base: position 1,162 of record NZ_JBHWZY010001061.1, on the reverse strand, counting down.
GACCGACGCGCGAACGATGGCGCACCTGATCGAGGAGTGCGAGGCGCTCGGCGTCAACGCCGAGCTGCCGAAGTTGTTCAAGGCCCTGGCAGATCGGTCTATCGCCGCAGGTCACGGCGGTGAACAGTATCCCGTGCTGATCGAGGAGTTCGCCAAGCCACACAGCGACTGACCTGCCCCGCGTGAGCGAGAGGTAGCCCGCATGCCAGACACGACGATGCGGACACACAGCATCGACATCGCCCTGCGATCGGCGCCCTACCCGTGCACCACGTCGGCGAGCGTGGTGATCGCCTGCTCCCAGAGTTCAGCGAAGCGCGCGGCCTGGTCTTCGGTGAACAGGGACGCGCTCCAGCGGAAGTTGGTGGTCAGGGCAGGCCCGTCGGGGGTGGTGCCGATGCCCGCGATGACGTCGATCGCGTACCGCAGGGGAAGGTCGGGTTCAGGGTCGAGAGGTAGGGCTTGGTCGTGCTCACCGACGAGCAACGACCAGGGATCGGATTCGTTGCCGCTGAGGTCGATTCGGCCGAGGTAGTTGAATTCGACCTGGGGTTCGGCGGCGGAGCGGAGTTCCGCCGCGCGGTTGACGTAGCGCAGCAGACCGTAATCCAGTCCCTGGTTGGGGATTTCGCGCAGATGCGTCGAGACGGAGTCGAGCAGAGTACGGGCGGCAGCCGGGTCCGCTTGCGCGCGTGCGATATCCACCGCGTTGTCGCCGACGCCGAGGCGGACGGGGAAGACGCTGGTGAACCAGCCGAGGGTGTTGGCCGTGTCGGTGTCGAGGGTGGCGTCGGCGCGGCCGTGACCCTCCATGGCGATCAAGGCACCTGCGGCCGGGTCGTTTCCGTTGTCGGCGTGCAGCGAGGCCATGGTCATGGTGAGGGCGGTGAGCAGGAGCTCGCGGACGCCCTCGTCCTTGCCGACACGATCGAGGAGTCGGTCGGTGACCGCGACCGGCGTCGCGACCGTGCTGACGCGCAGGCTCGACCAGGTGTCGGTGGCCGGTGCGGGATGCCGGGAGCCGAGGGCGGCGTCGGGCTCGCAGACCTGTGCGGTCCAGTAGTCGCGCTGGGCCAGGACTTCCGGTGCGGACGCACGCTGCCACATGGCCTCGGACCACTGCCGGTAGGAGGTGAACTCGGGCCTGTCTCTTATACACATC
>NZ_JBHWZY010001060.1:0-2088 GCF_042727815.1 Nocardia sp. NPDC060220 | reverse complement strand
CGATGGTGCAGATCTACGAGCGCGTCGGCGCGCAGTTGCGGATACTCGGCGTCCCCGAGCCGTCGCTGTTCACTGCCGCGTCGGCCCTGGTGAACTACATCCTCGGCGTCGCCGGGCAGAACGCGGCGAACGCTCGACTCGATGTGCACGAGGGCGACCGCTCGGCGTTCCTCCGGTCCGTCGCCGCCCGCTGGACACAGCACGACCCGGCGGAATTCCCGTTCGCCCATCAGATCGCCGAGCAGCTGCGCGAGCACGACGATCGCGAACAATTCCTCGCCGGAATCGACTTCGTTCTCGCCGGGATCGCCGCCCTCGGCTGACCGCGTGGATGCGGTGAGTGCGAGGAATTTGCCCTTGTGCGAAGGGCGTTCGCATTACCCTTCTGCCATGAGCCTCGTTGTGGCCGACTCGGGTCGGACCCTGCTCGACCGGTGTGTGTGGGCTTTCGGCCGGCGGCCGGGGTTGCTGTCCGAGGGGGCGCGGCGGGAACTACTGATCAGGGGGCTGCCCGCGATGGCGAGCGTGCTGTCGATACGGACGCGCCGGGGGGAAGGTGGCTATCGGTTCAGCGTGCGGGTGTCGGTGCCGGGGGAGCTGGCCTACGACGCGCGGGTCCGGCAGCGGGTGCGTAGCCAGGACCTGGAGTGGATGCAGACCGGCGACGTGGTCGGCTGCCGGGTGGACCCGGGGGACCGGGAGCGAGTGGTGCTGTTCGTGCCCGAGACGCCGGAGTCGGGGCGCAAGGCCGCGGCCAAGATTCTGGCCAACGGCCGGCGAGCGGAGGCCATCGTGCTCGCGGTGGCGCCCATCGCGGCGGATTACACCGGACGCGACGATCCGGTGCTCCGGCTCGATCTCGAGATGCGGGCCTGGGACGAGCCGTTGCCGTGGCGGGTGCGGTTGATTCAGCCGGTGCCGCTCGCGGCGGTCGGCCAGATCGAACTCGGAACGCGCTTGGAGGCGGCGTTCTTCACCGTCGACCGAGGGGCCTCTGTCGCGATCGATTTCGCGGCGTTGACGCGCTGAGCGCGCCGGTCGCGCGACGCTGCGCGGGCGGCGTCCGCTACAAGTGGACGAACGTGAAACCCGCTGCGCGTAGGGCCGGTAGCGCCGCGGCCATTCCGGCCGCGGTCCCCGATCGGGGACGGTGCAGATGCGCGAGCGCGATACCGCCGGGAGTGGCCGCGCTCATCGCCCGCTGCACCTGTGCCGCCGACGCGGTTGCCCCGAAGTCGGCATTGACGGTGAAACCCAGTGGGGTCTCGCCCAATTCGTTCACGATCGCGACCGCCACCTCGTCGTAGTGCGCGGTGCCCGCGCGAAAGAATCGCGGCGCGCGGCCGGTGAGCTCGATGATCCGCTGGTGGTTGTCCCAGACCTCGTACGCGGCCTCCTCGGCGGAGGCGGTGCCCGCAACCTTGTAGGCGGACCGGCCCGACACCGAGAGCGGCTTGTGCGCGCCACCGTGATTGGCCAGTTCGAACAGCGGATTCGCCGCCAGTCGCTGGACCCGAGCCGGATCGGCGTCGACCCAGCGTTTGTTGAGGAACAGGGTGGCCGGGATCTGTTCGGCGATCAGCAGGTCGATCAGGGCCTGGTCGAGGTCACTGTTGCCGGGACCGCCGCACGCGTCGAACGTGAGCGCGAACCGCTTGCCGCCCGTGGGGAAGCCGCTGGTGATGCCGGGCAGATCGACGCCCCACTGATGCGGGACGGCGCCCGCGTGCCGGGCGGCCACCTGGGCGGGAAAGGGGGTCGGCACCGCCTCCGGGGTGGCGATCGGGTGCGCACTCACCGGTGCGACAGACAGCCCATCGGTGCGACCGGTTGACTCGGGTGCGGCCGAATCACCTTGTGCGACAGCGCATCCTGTGGCAACCGCGGTGGTGAGAGCAGCGCAGGCGCCGAACAGCCGACGCCGCGACAAACCATTGCTGTGCACGATCCACCCCTCACGAACATGTTCGCTGGGATGTTATCGCCGAACCTGCCGCGGTGCCCGTCGAACACGTTCTAGCAGGTGAATCATTAGACACCGCAAATAGCTGAGAATGAACCGGGCGCCGAGATCGCGGCGCCCGGTTC
>NZ_JBHWZY010001059.1:0-2089 GCF_042727815.1 Nocardia sp. NPDC060220 | reverse complement strand
ACATGTTCATCCGTGAGCTGTCGGTCCGTGATTTCCGTTCGTGGGAACACGCCGATCTCGAGTTGTCCCCAGGGCGCACGGTGCTCCTGGGGGCAAATGGCAACGGCAAGACGAATCTGCTCGAGGCCGTCGGTTATCTGGCGACGCTCGGCTCGCACCGGGTCTCCGCCGACGCGCCGCTGATCCGGATGGGCGCCACCCAGGCCAGGATCGGGGCCACCGTGGTGAACACCGGGCGGGAACTGCGCGTGGATGTGGAACTCAAGGCGGGCAGCGCCAACCGCGCGCAGATCAATCGCTCGCCGGTGCGCCGCTCGCGCGAGATCCTGGGGATTCTGCAGACCGTGTTGTTCGCGCCGGAGGATCTGGCGCTGGTGCGTGGGGATCCGGGGGAGCGGCGCCGGTTCCTCGACGAGTTGTCCACAGCCCGGTTGCCCAGGCTCGCCGGTGTACGCGCCGATTACGACAAGGTGTTGCGGCAGCGTTCGGCGCTGTTGAAAACCGCTGGGCGCCAATCGCGTTCACGTGCCGATCTGGGCACCCTCGACGTGTGGGACGGGCACCTCGCCGATCATGCGGCAGTGCTGCTCGCCGAACGATTGCGCCTGGTCCACGACCTGTATCCCCATCTGTCCCAGGCATATCGGTCGATCGCACCCGAATCACGCCCTGCCGCAATCACTTACCGCTCCGGGTATCTCCCACCGGAACTCCTCGATCCGGCCACAGTGCCCGCGGCCGGTGACGCACAGCTGCTGCACGAGATCATGCTGACCGAGCTGGCCGCCGCCAGGAATCGGGAACTCGATCGCGGGGTCTGTCTGGTCGGCCCGCATCGCGACGATCTGGAGTTGCTGCTCGGCAGCGCACCGGCGAAGGGATTCGCCAGTCATGGGGAGTCCTGGTCGTTCGCTCTCGCGCTGCGGTTGGCCTCGTTCGAGCTGTTGCGCGGAGAAGGTTCCGAACCGGTGCTGCTGCTCGACGACGTGTTCGCCGAGCTCGACCGCCGGCGGCGCACCGCGCTCGCGGAGGTGGCCGCGGGTGCCGAGCAGGTGTTGATCACGGCCGCGGTGGCCGAGGACGTGCCGTCGGAACTGGCCGCCGAACCGTTGCGTGTGCACACGACCGGCGAGGCGGACCGGCGTACCTCACAGATCGTCCCCGAAGTCGTCCAACACGCCGAAGATATGCACAGATCGCGATAGTTATCCCCAGCCCCTGTGGAAAACCGGCAACATGCTGGATATATGCCGGATCGGTGCTCGACGAGCCCGTCGGCGCCCCGGCGTAGACTCCATCCACACTCGGCCACCCTCGACACCGGAAGGCGGAAACCCGTGCCGGAAGAACCCGCACCGGAACTGCGCGGCATCGATCTGGCCCGCCGGGCGCTGGAAGAGGCGCGGGCCGCAGCCAAGGCCAGCGGCAAGTCCGTGGGGCAGGGCAGGGCCTCGCCGGTACGCAAGCTGCGGGCCGGTGGCAGGCGCCGCAGTGGTTGGTCCGGGTCGGGTCCCGATGCCCGTGATCCCCAGCTCCTCGGTGCGCTCAGCGGCACGCTCGCGAAGAATCGTGGCTGGTCAGGCAAGGTAGCCGAGGGCACGGTGTTCGGCAGCTGGCCGCGGGTGGTCGGTGAGGACATCGCCTCCCACGCCACTCCGGTGACCTTGGAGAACGGTGTGCTCAAGATCGCCGCCGAGTCCACCGCGTGGGCCACCCAGCTGCGCATGTTGCAGAGCCAGATCCTGGCCAAGATCAATGCCGCGGTCGGTCATGGCGTGGTGACGTCGCTGCGCATCACCGGCCCCGCCGCGCCGAGCTGGCGCAAGGGCGATCGCCACATCAAGGGCCGTGGCCCGCGCGACACCTACGGGTAGCCGCGCGGTGACCGGAGCGAGATCCGTTGCGCCCGCGCCGCTCTCAGGCCCCAAGTTGTGGACATGTGCATAGAGCCTGTGGATAACTTCGGAGGCGACATCTGATCCCGCGCGGACACGGGTAGCTCCCCGGGAACCCCACACATCTCACGCGTCCCGGCAGCCGGTCCGAGGACATACTCTATTCGCGCCTACGACCGGCAAAATACCCGAGG
>NZ_JBHWZY010001058.1:0-2090 GCF_042727815.1 Nocardia sp. NPDC060220 | reverse complement strand
GCGATGTACCGGCTGGCCGAATCCTGGGGATTGCGACCGGCATTCGTGCTCGGTCACTCGATCGGTGAGATCGTGGCGGCCTATGTGGCCGGGGTCTGGTCGCTGCCGGATGCCTGCACCCTGGTCGCCGCCCGTGGTCGGCTCATGCAGTCCGCGCCGCCGGGTGGGGCGATGGTCTCGGTCGCCGCGGACTCCGAGACCGTCGCCGAACTCGTGCGTCGATACGACGACGTGAGCATCGCCGCGGTGAACGGGCCCGCGTCCGTGGTTGTTTCGGGTGCGCACGCGTCCGTGACGGCCATCGCCGAGCAGTTGGCGGCCGACGGCGTGCGTACCCACCGATTGCGGGTGAGTCATGCGTTCCATTCGCCCCAGATGGACGCGGTGCTGGCCGAATTCGGTGAAGTCTGCCGGGGTCTGACCCATCGCCCGCCGACCTTGCCGGTGATCTCGGCGCTCACCGGCAAGGTGGCCGAGGCCGCGCAGTTGTGCTCGCCGGAATACTGGGTGAGCCACCTGCGTGAGCCGGTTCGCTACCTGGACGCGGTGCGGTGGGCCCGTGAACAGGGCGGGGTCAACTGCTTTGCCGAGTTGGGGCCGGGGGCCGCGCTGACGGCGATGGTGCACGAGATCGTCGACGACGGCGCGGCGATGGCCGCCGTCGCGTTGCAGCGGCCGGGCATCGCGGGCGACCTCGCGTTCGTCGCAGGACTGTCCACTCTGTATTCCCACGGGGCAGCGCTGGATCCGGGCTCGCTCTTCGAAGGCGCCGACGCCCGCCCGGTAGACCTGCCGACCTATGCCTTCCAGCGCGATCGGTACTGGCTCGAGGTGAGCGAGGGCAGCAATGTGCGTGGCGCCGGGCTCGACGCCGACGACCATCCGCTGCTCGGTGCGAAGATCGGCCTCGCTCAGGACGGTGGACTGCTGCTGACCGGGCGACTGTCGCTGCACTCGCACCCGTGGCTGGCCGGACACCGGATCGGTGGCGCGGTGCTGCTGCCCGGTACCGCGTTCATCGAACTCGCTTGGCATGCAGGTCAATTCGTTCAGTGCCCGACCGTCGGCGAACTCGTTCTCGAAGCCCCGCTCGTGATTCCCGAGACCGGCGCGGTGGAACTGCAGGTGCTGGTCGGACCGGCCGAGGAATCCGGGTATCGGACAGTCGGGGTGTACTCGCGCCTACAGACAGCGTCGGTGGAGGAGCTGCCGTGGACCGGACACGCCACCGGCACCGTGCAACCGTCGGACGAGATCGCGGTGCCGGCCGGGGGTGCCTGGCCGCCGGTGGGTGCGGTGGCGGTGGCCGTCGGCGACCCGTACGAGGCGATGGCCGCGGTCGGTTACGACTACGGCTCTGTTTTTCGAGGTCTGCGCCAGATCTGGCGCCACGGCGACGAGGTCTTTGCCGAGGTGGCACTGCCCGAATCAGCCATCGGGGAGGCCGCCGAGTTCGGTCTGCACCCCGCGCTGCTCGACGCCGCACTGCACGCGATGATCGCGACCGGCACGGTCGGCCCGACCGAATCCGGCAAGATCCGGCTCCCGTTCGCCTGGGAAGGCGTCTCGCTGCATGCGGTCGGCGCGTCGTCGCTGCGGGTTCGCCTCACACCGGTCGGCACCGACCGCATCGGTCTCGAACTCACCGATTCGGCAGGTAGGCCGGTGGCCAGTGCGCGATCACTGGCGCTGCGCGAGATCTCCCTCGAAGCGCTGGGTCAGCGCCCGGCATCCTCGGACGGCGGACTGTACGAGATGAACTGGGTGACCGTTCCCTCGCCCGAACCCACTGCGGGACCGGGTGAATGGTCCGAGCTGGACTCTGTGGACGGCAGGGTAGCTGTAGAGCGCTGCGCACGCGCTGATCGCGATCTCGTTGTCGTGCGCGTGCACAGCGATGTCACCGCGTCCGTTCCCGCCGCCGTGCGCGAGCAGGTGATCGCCGTGCAGACGGTGGTGCAGCGATTGCTCACCGACGACGAATTCGCCGAGGCGCTGGTGGTTTTCGTGACCAGCGGCGCCGTGGCGATCCACGGCGCCGAGGATGTCGGTGACCTGGCCGGCGCGGCGGTGTGGGGTCTGCTGCGGTC
>NZ_JBHWZY010001057.1:0-2091 GCF_042727815.1 Nocardia sp. NPDC060220 | reverse complement strand
GAGTCTGCTTCTCGATGAAGAACTCCTTGAGCACCACGTGGCCCATCGACATCGCCAGCGCGGCATCGGTACCGGGCCGCGCGGCCACCCATTCGTCGGCGAACTTGGTGTTGTCGGCGTAGTCGGGGGAGACCACCACGACCTTCTGGCCGCGGTAGCGCGCCTCGGTCATGTAGTGCGCGTCGGGGGTGCGGGTCACCGGGACGTTGGAGCCCCACATGATGAGGTAGCCCGCGTCGAACCAGTCGGCCGACTCCGGCACGTCGGTCTGGTCACCGAACACCTGCGGCGAGGCCACCGGCAGGTCGGCGTACCAGTCGTAGAACGACAGCATGTAGCCGCCGATCAGCGACACGAAGCGCGCGCCCGTGGCATGGCTGACCATCGACATCGCCGGGATCGGCGAGAAGCCGGCTACGCGGTCGGGGCCGTACTGCTTGATCGTGTACACATGTGCGGCAGCGGCGATCTCGGCGGCTTCCCACCATTCGGCGCGGACGAACCCGCCCTTACCGCGCGCGGTCTTGTAGGCCTTGGCCTTGACGGGGTCCTCGACGATGGACTCCCACGCCAGCACCGGGTCCTTGAGCTCGGCCTTGGCCTTGCGGTACAGGTCGAGCAGCGTGCCACGCACATACGGGTAGCGCACGCGGGCCGGGGAGTAGGTGTACCAGGAGAAAGACGCGCCACGGGGGCAGCCGCGCGGCTCGTACTCGGGCTTGTCCGAACCCACCGACGGGTAGTCGGTCTGCTGGGACTCCCAGGTGATCACGCCGTCCTTGACGTAGATCTTCCAGGAGCACGAGCCGGTGCAGTTCACGCCGTGGGTGGAGCGCACCACCTTGTCGTGCGACCAGCGGTCGCGGTAGAACTCGTCGGCATCGCGACCACCGACCTTGTAGACGGACCGGTTGTCGGGCGATACCTCGCCCCGCTGGAAATACTTACCGAGGTTCAGCAATGTGTCGCCGAAATCGGCGGGCGACGGACCTTGCGTGCGCGAATTAACCACGACGCCCCCTTCGAGCTGTGAAATCGGGCTGTTGGGGAAAACTGTAAGGAGGCGGACTCCTTCGGCAAAACGAACTTTTCACATCCGGATTCGGGCCGCGGTGAGCTGTGAGGTCGGCGCAATGTCGTGGTCACGGGGGAGGTTCGCGACGACGCCCGCGATCGAGGGCTCACCAGGGTGAACGGGCCGCGAGCTGGCCGAACGCGGTGATCGGGGGGTGCCTCGACAGGCGGACGGTGATGCTTCGGAAACGACTGGTTCTCCCGCGGTTTACATTTGTTTACACACCCGGTGTGCCCGCTGAACAGCGCTGATGTGACGCCACACACAACTATGGCCGGGTCGGGCCACCTCTACTGGGTGCTCGGGACGGTCGGCGGTGGCGGCTGAATCCACCGGTGCCCTACGGGCGCCGCGCTCGGCGGGAGGTGTTTCCGGGGCGATCCGCGGTGACCGGGGCCGTCCGGTCGGAGGCGGGGTGGGGATCGTGACGGTCGTGGTCGAGCGGTGCGGAATCTTATAGCACTGCTGAACGGAACGAATCAGAATCCTTTTAATTCGGTTCGGCACACCGCATTTCGTGACCACGCACACAGTTGCCCGCCGGTAACTACCCAAATGACGGGGCGCCAATATAAAGAAACGGCATCTTTTCCGGTCGGCGGTTGGCTCGAGGTTGAATAGTCATCCAGGATGAGCCCGTGCAGACAGGGAGGGTTGGGGTGATACCGAAGCCATCGTTCGACGGGCCTGACGGGCCGCCGAAACCGCCGACGCTCGGCGGGTTGCTGCGGCGACTTCGCGACGATCGGCGGATTTCGAGGGAAAAGCTCGCCTTCGCGGCGGGAGTCAGCTCCAGTTACATCACCCATTTGGAGAGTGGGGACCGGGACCGGCCCACGCACGCGGTGATCGAGGCGCTCGTGCGCTACCTCGACCGGATCGCGCCGGTGACCGATATCGAGCGCAGGCATCTTTTCGATCTTGCCGGGCTCGCTCCGGTCGACAACCCGACCGTCGAGGATCTGCGAGCCGAGATCAGCACCGAGATGCGCCGAACATTGGCGCTCCAGGAACCC
>NZ_JBHWZY010001056.1:0-2092 GCF_042727815.1 Nocardia sp. NPDC060220 | reverse complement strand
GTGCGCACGCTGCCGGAGGCCGACTCCGAGGCCTGGCCCGTTCGCCTGGACGACGATGCGGACTGCACCCGCTTCGGCGTGCGCCGCGTCACCGGGATCAACCCGAACGCGGTGAGCCCGCTGTGGTTGCAGCGCAGGCTGATGCTGTCGGGCATGCGGCCGATCTCCCCGGCTGTCGACGTCACCAACTACGTGATGCTCGAACTCGGTCAGCCCCTGCACGCCTTCGACGCCGCGAAGCTGCACGGCGGTCTGGTGGTTCGCTCGGCGCACAAGGGCGAGACCCTGCGCACCCTCGACGACACCGAGCGCACCCTCGACGCCGAGGACGTGGTGATCGTCGATGATTCCGGCGTCATCTCCCTCGCCGGTGTCATGGGTGGTGCGAGCACCGAGGTCGGCGCGGAGACCACCGACGTGGTGCTGGAAGCCGCCGTCTGGAATCCGCTGCGGGTGTACCGGACCTCGCGCAGGCACAAGCTCTCCTCGGAGGCGGGCAAGCGCTACGAACGCGTCGTCGATCCCGAGATCAACATCGTCGCGCTCGACCGCGCCGCCACCCTGCTCGCCGACATCACCGGCGGCACCATCGAATCCGCGCTCACCGACATCCGGGTGCCGCTGGAGCCGGTCGCGCCGATCGCGATGGACATCGACCTGCCCGACCGCGTCGCCGGCGTCACCTACCCGGCGGGCACCTCCGTGCGCAGGCTGGCCCAGATCGGCGCGGGCGTCGAGATCGAGGTCAACGACGCGGGCAAGACCCAGCTGCTGGTGACCCCGCCGAGCTGGCGCCCCGATCTCTCGCAGCCCGCTGACCTGGTCGAAGAAGTCCTGCGGCTGGAGGGCCTCGAGCAGATCCCGTCCGTGCTGCCGACCGCGCCCGGCGGTCGCGGTCTGACCTCGCAGCAGCGGCGTCGTCGTGCGGTGAGCCGGGCGCTGGCCTTCGCCGGTGCCGTCGAGGTGCCGCCGCCCGCCTTCCTGCCCGGTGGCGTGTTCGAGGTGTGGGGGCTCGACGCCGACGACCCGCGCCGCAACACCACCCGCGTCCTGAACCCCCTCGACAGCGACCGCCCCGAACTGGCGACCACGTTGCTGCCGGGTCTGCTGGAAGTGGCCGCCCGCAACATCTCACGCGGTGCGCGCGACCTGACGATCTACGGCATCGCCCAGGTGGTGCAGCCCGGCGCGCAGACCCACTCGGTCGAGGCGTTGCCGGTGGACCGTCGTCCCACCGACGAGCAGATCGCCGAGCTCAAAGCGTCGCTGCCCGCTCAGCCGGTGCACGTCGTCGCGGTGCTCAGCGGTAAGCACGACCCGCGCGGGCCGTGGGGCCCCGGCCGTGCGGCCGAGGCCGCCGATGCCTTCGCGCTGGTCGACGACATCGCCGACGCGGCGGGTGTGGTCATCGAACGCCGGGCCGCGGCCTACCTCCCGTGGCACCCCGGTCGCTGCGCGGAACTGCTCGTCGACGGTGTGGTCGTCGGCCACGCGGGCGAACTCCACCCCGCCGTCCTGGAGCGCGCCGGTCTGCCGCCGCGCACCTGCGCACTGGAAGTGGACCTCGACGCCCTGCCGCTGAGTGGATCCCTGCCCGCGCCGACGATCTCGGCGTTCCCGGCAGTCCTGCAGGACGTGTCGATCAGCGTCGAGAAGACCGTCCCGGCCGCGCAGGTCGAAACCGCGCTCCGCACCGGCGGCGGCGACCTGCTCGAGAGCATCGCTCTGTTCGACGTCTACGAAGGCGCCCAAGCAGGCGAGGGCCGCAAATCCCTCACGTACGCCCTGCGCTTCCGGGCCCCCGACCGCACCCTCACCGAAGACGAGGCCAGCGCCGCCCGCGACGCCGCCGTCGCCTCGGCCACCACCGCGGTCGGCGCCGAACTGCGCGGCTGATCCTCACCCGACATCCGAAGGCCGCCCGGTTCCGCCGGGCGGCCTTCGTCGTGAGCGGTTGTCCCTCAGGTTGTTTCACGTCTGACGAACCCGAACCCGAACCCGAACCCGGCGCTGCGACGCGAGTGCGGCCGCTGTCGCTCACCGGTGGCGCGCCGCCGATCACGACCGGCACGCGTAGTCGGCGCAAGGATCC
>NZ_JBHWZY010001055.1:0-2099 GCF_042727815.1 Nocardia sp. NPDC060220 | reverse complement strand
GATCTACACAGCATTACTCCGAACGCACCGGTTCGCAACTCGAACGGTGAGATCAATTCCAGGTGTCTTCGAGCATGCGCGGCTTGCAGGCTTGCCAGGCGCCCGCGAGGAGCACACCGAGGGCGACGAACAGCATGGCGAACGGGACGAGCCAGCCGCCGGTCCAGGTGTGCAGCATGCCGAACAGCAGCGGGCCGGTGCAGGCGATCGCGTAGCCGACCCCCTGGGTGAAGCCGGACAGGGCCGCCGAGCCATGGGGGGTGCGGGTGCGCAGGTTGATCAGCGTCAGCGCCATCGGGAAGGTGGACGGGCCGAGACCCAGCAGCACAACCCACAGCAGGGGCGCCTGCATCGGCGCCACCAGCAGGCCGATGAAAGCGGTCGCGAACAGCACCATGCAGCCGACGACGACGGGGAACGGATTGCGCATCCGCGAGACCACGGTGGGCGCGCCCAGCGCCGGGATCAGCCCGATCAGCGCGAACAAGCCGACCATGCTGCCGCCGAAACCGGCGCTCGCGCCCGCGTCGGACAGGATCTTGGGCAGCCAGGCGAACATGGCGTAGGTGGTCAGCGAGGTCATGCCGAACATGCCCGCCATCCCCCACGCCACCGGCGAACGCCAGACTCTGCCGGTCTCGGGCGCCTCGGCGGGCAGCGCGGTGGTGTCGACCGTGTCGCGACCACGCCGATCACGCAGCACGACGAACCACGGGATCGCGGCGGCGAAACCGACCAGCGCCCACACCCCCATCGAGATCCGCCAGCCGTGCGCCTGCGCCACCGGCACGGCGATGAACGCCGGAATGACGGTGCTGAGCTGCACCATCACGATGTAGAGCGAGCTGATCGCGGCCAGATGATCGCCGAAATACCGCTTCACCAGCGGCGGAATCACCACGTTGCCGATGCCCATACCGAGCAGCGCCACCCCGGAGAACGCCAGCAGTCCACCGGTCCCGGTGGCGAACACCCGCACCAGCGACCCGGCGCCGGCCAGCAGCATCGCGACGAACACGGTCCGCTCGAGCCCGAACCGGCGCACGAACAGCGGCGCGATGAGCCCGGCGAGACCGAACATCGCGGTCGGCAACATGCCGAACACCCCGACGATCCCCGTGCCGTACCCGACCTCGGCGCCGATCGTCTCGGCGAGCGGACTGAATGCGGTGACAGCGGCGCGCAAGGTGAGCGCCGACATGATGATGGCCGCCAGAACGAGCAGCCGACCTTCGATCAGCGACCGCTCGGTGATCTCGGGAGACGGGTCGACGCGACCACGCCGGTCGTCCTCGAGGGTCGACCCGGCGCCGGAAGCTGGCTGGAAATCACGGAGCGGCGGCACCCGGAAATCATAGGATGACCCGACGACTACTGCCAAGCGACTGTGAGCGATCTCCCGCGAGAACACGGGAACTCGCCGGAACGGGCTGACGCACCGCCGGCCGCCCGCGCTGGTCGAGTCCGGCCTGAAGTCCCGGCGAGGCGGAACAGCCCAGTACCCTTGCTGACGTGCAACCCGTCCGGCGTACCAGCCTCATCGCCCAGGTCACCGAACAGCTTCGGGCCGAGATCCGTTCCGGCCGTTGGCCAGTGGGCCAACGGATCCCCACCGAACCAGAGCTCACCGAGCTCACCGGGACCGGCCGCAATACCGTCCGCGAAGCCGTCCAGGCGCTCGTGCACGCGGGCATGCTCGAACGCCGCCAGGGCTCGGGCACCTATGTGATCGCCACCTCCGAGGTCGGCGGCACCCTGGGCAAGTACTTCGCCGACGCGCACGAACGCGACATCCTCGAACTGCGCCAAGCTCTCGACACCACGGCGGCGGGCCTGGCCGCGCGCCGCCGCGACGACGCCGATATCGCCACTCTCCAGCGCTTGCTCGCCGAACGCAGCAACCGGAATTGGGCCGAGGCCGACCCGGTGGCCATCGCCGCCGACGTCGAATTGCACCGCGCGATCGTCGTCGCCAGCCACAACGCGGTATATCTGGAGTTCTACGATTCGCTGCTGCCGATCATCGAGCAGGTGATCCACGCGCGGACCGCGAAATCCGACGACGCGTACGACACCGAGCACGCCGAACTGGTCCAGGC
>NZ_JBHWZY010001054.1:0-2100 GCF_042727815.1 Nocardia sp. NPDC060220 | reverse complement strand
GAGCTGGCCGCTGGCCGATATCCGCCTGCTGGCACCGATCCTGGCGAGCAAAGTGATCTGCATCGGGAAGAACTACGCCGCCCACGCGGCCGAAATGGGCGGTGCGGCGCCGGTGGACCCGGTGATCTTCATCAAGCCGAACACCTCGATCATCGGCCCGAACGCATCGATCATCCTGCCGCCCAGCTCTTCTCAGGTCGACTACGAGGGCGAGCTGGCCGTGGTGATCGGCCGTCCGTGCAAGGACGTGGCCGCGGCCAAGGCGTCCGAGGTGATCCTCGGCTACACCATCGCCAACGACGTCACCGCTCGTGACCAGCAGCGCCACGACGGCCAGTGGACCAGGGCCAAGGGTTACGACACGTTCTGCCCGCTCGGCCCGTGGATCGAAACCGCGCTGGATCCAAGCGATCTGGAGATCGTCACCGAGGTCGACGGCGAGGTCCGTCAGCGCAGCCGCACGTCGCTGTTCCTGCACGATATTCCGAAGATCATCGAATGGATCAGCTCGGTGATGACCCTGCTGCCCGGTGACGTGATCCTCACCGGCACACCGGAAGGCGTCGGACCGCTGCAGGCCGGGCAGAACGTGTCGGTCACCGTCGAGGGCATCGGCACCCTCACCAATCCTGTTGCCACCAAGCGCTGAGACGAGCGGAGAAGAGAGTCATGACTGAAGTACGGGTCCGTTTCTGCCCGTCGCCGACCGGCACGCCGCACGTCGGCCTGGTGCGCACGGCGCTGTTCAACTGGGCGTTCGCGCGCCACCACGGCGGCAAATTCGTGTTCCGCATCGAGGACACCGACGCCGCCCGCGATTCCGAGGATTCCTACCGCGCGCTGCTCGACGCGCTGCGCTGGCTGGGGCTCATCTGGGACGAGGGCCCCGAGGTCGGCGGACCCTACGAGCCCTACCGGCAGTCGCTGCGCCGCGATCAGCATCTGGATGTGGTGCGCCGGTTGCTCGAGGCCGGAGAGGCCTATGAGGCATTCTCGACGCCGGAGGAAGTCGAGGCCCGTCATCGCGCCGTCGGCCGCGACCCGAAACTCGGTTACGACAATTTCGATCGCGATCTCAGCGCCGAGCAGATCGCGGCGTACAAAGCCGAGGGTCGCCCCGCCGTGGTCCGTTTGCGGATGCCCGAAGAAGATCTCGGATGGAATGATCTCGTTCGCGGCGAAACCACCTTCAAAGCCGGCACCGTCCCCGATTTCGCCCTCACCCGGGGCAATGGTGACCCGCTCTACACGTTGGTGAATCCGGTCGACGACGCGATGATGCGGATCACCCATGTGTTGCGGGGTGAGGATCTGCTCTCCTCGACACCACGTCAGCTCGCGCTGTATGCCGCGCTGCAGCGTATCGGGGTTGCCGAGTTCACGCCCGAGTTCGGGCATCTGCCGTTCGTGATGGGTCAGGGCAACAAGAAACTGTCCAAGCGCGACCCGGAATCGAATCTGTTTCTGCATCGGGACCGCGGATTCATCCCCGAGGGTTTGCTGAATTACCTCGCCCTGCTCGGCTGGAGCATCGGCGAGGACCGCGATGTGTTCTCCATGCTGGAAATGGTCGCGGCTTTCGAAATCTCCTCGGTGAATTCGAATCCGGCCCGCTTCGATCAGAAGAAGGCCGACGCGATCAACGCCGAGCAGATTCGCCTTCTCGAGCCCGGCGATTTCGGTCACCGTCTGCGTGAGTTCCTCACCGCGAAGAACCACATCGGGGCCGAAGTCGACGAGAAGACATTCCTGGTCGCCGCCGAACTCGTGCAGACCCGCATCGTGGTGCTCGGTGACGCGTGGGACCTGCTGAAGTTCCTCTTCGTCGCGCCCGCGGAGTTCGCGATCGACCAGGCGGCGGGCACCAAGAATCTCGGCGCCGAGGCCGACCCCGTGCTCGACGCCGCGATCGCCGCTGTGGAGCCGCTGGGCGAGTGGACCACCCCGGCACTGGAGGAGGCGCTGAAAAAGGCGCTGATCGACGATCTGGGGCTCAAGCCGCGTAAGGCGTTCGCGCCGGTGCGGGTCGCGGTGACGGGCTCGCACATCAGCCCGCCGCTGTACGAGTCGATGGAATTGCTGGGTCGCGAGGCCTCACTC
>NZ_JBHWZY010001053.1:0-2112 GCF_042727815.1 Nocardia sp. NPDC060220 | reverse complement strand
GCCGTCCTCCTCGACGCGCGCGTAGTCGCCGGGGATCGCGAAGCGAACGCCGTTGAACTCCTTGAACGTCGCGGCCGACTTGACCTCGTCCTTGTAGTAACCGAGCGGGATGTGCCCGCTGCGCGCCAGCAGGCCGACGACGCCGGAACCCGGTTCGACCGGATTGCCTTCCTCGTCGAGCACCTGGGTGGCCGCGTCGATCTTCACCCGGGGACCACCGGTGTGGGTGGCGCCCTTGGCGACCAGGGAGAGTCCACCGAAACCGGTCTCCGAGGAACCGATGGAGTCGGAGATCATCCGGTTGGGCAGCACCTCGAGGAACTTGTCCTTGAGCGACGGCGAGAACAGCGCCGCACTGCTGGCCAGCACGTACAGGGTCGAAAGATCGTAGGGCTCACCGGTTTCCGGGTTGCCTTCGGCCAGCGCGTCGAGCATCGGGCGCGCCATCGCGTCGCCGGTGATGAAGATCAGGTTGATGCCGTGCTTGTCGACGGCCTGCCACACTCCGTGCCCGCTGAACTCGGGAATCATCACGGCCTTGCCACCGCCGAACAGGCTGTGGAAGGTGGCCCACTGCGAGCCGCCGTGGATCATCGGCGGAATCGGGAAGCGCACCATCTGCGGGTTGGCCGCGCCGACCTTGGCCAGCTCCCACTCGTCCTTGGTGTACTCGCCGGTGACGAAGTTGATGCCGGCGCCGAGCACCCGCCAGACATCCTCGTGCCGCCACATCACGCCCTTGGGCAGGCCGGTGGTGCCGCCGGTGTAGAGCATGTAGATGTCGTCGGGCGAGCGCTCCCCGAAGTCACGTTCACCCGACGAATCGGCCAAGGCCGCTTCGTACTCCACAGTGTCCGCGCCGGTGGGCCCATCGGTGCCGTCCTCGACGACGATCACCGTCTTCAGAGCGGGGACCTTCTCCCGAACCGCCGCCACCTTGTCGGTGTAGCGGCGCTCGTGGATCAGCGCGACCATGTCGGAGTTGTCGAAGATGTGCAGTAACTCGTTCTCGACGTAGCGGAAGTTGACGTTGATCATCACCGCCCGCGCCTTGAAGACGGCAACCATCGCTTCGACGGCCTCGACGGTGTTCCTGGAATAGATTCCGACTTTGTCGCCGGGACGCACACCCTGTTCCAGCAGGTAGTGGGCCAACTTGTTGGCCCGCTCCTCCAGTTCGGCGTAGGTCGACTCTCGATGTTCGCCGACCAGCACGATCCGGTCGGGCATCAAGTCGACGGCATGTTCGACGAGATCGGCTATGTTGTAGCTCACAAGGACAAAAATAGAACGTGTTACTGTTTCTGACAAGACTCAACTTGTCAGGAGTACGAAAATGGCCCACTGCCTGGTCGAGAAACGCGACCATGTCCTCATCGTCACCATGAACCGCCCCGAGGCGCGCAACGCCCTCTCCGGCGAGATGATGGCGATCATGCGCGACGCCTGGGACCAGGTGGACAGCGATCCCGACATCCGCGTCGCGATCCTCACCGGTGCGGGCGGGGCCTTCTGCGCGGGAATGGATCTGAAGGCGATGAGCTCGCAGCATCCCGGGGACACCGCCTCCTCCGGCAGCTGGGACCCCGCCTACCTCCCCGCGCTGCTGAAGGGACGGCGACTGGCCAAGCCGCTGATCGCGGCCGTCGAGGGCCCCGCTATCGCCGGTGGCACCGAGATCCTGCAGGGCACCGACCTGCGCGTGGCCGGGGAAAGCGCGAAGTTCGGCGTTTCCGAGGCCCGCTGGGGCCTGTTCCCGCTGGGTGGTTCCGCGGTGCGGCTGGCCCGGCAGATCCCGTACACGGTGGCCGCTGATCTGCTGCTGACCGGTCGGCACATCACCGCTGCCGAGGCCAAGGAGATCGGCCTGATCGGACACGTCGTCCCCGACGGAACCGCCCTCGACAAGGCCATGGCACTGGCAGGCCAGATCGCCGACAACGGCCCGCTCGCCGTCCAGGCGATGCTGCGCACCCTGCGTGAAACCGAGGCCATGCCGGAGAACGAGGCGTTTCCCATCGAGGCGAAGATCGGCATCGAGGTGTTCCGATCAGCCGACGCCAAGGAAGGGCCGCGAGCCTTCGCCGAGAAGCGCAAGCCGAACTTCACCGG
>NZ_JBHWZY010001052.1:0-2116 GCF_042727815.1 Nocardia sp. NPDC060220 | reverse complement strand
GTCCTGGCGATCGCCGCCGAACTGGCGGCGCTGCGCACCTACGAGCCCGCCGAACTGCGAACGCTGAGGCAGCGCCGATACCGGCGAATCGGACTGGCCGGAGCTGTGTACTGAATCGCGGGCAATCCCCTGACCAGCGCCCCGCTTTCTCGGTACGGGGAAACACGCGACGCGCCGTCGTTGACGCCGCACCCAACCACTTCTACCTTCGAGAGGGTGACCTTCCGCAGCGAGAGCAGCCCTGTCCCCACCATCGTGCTCAATGACGGGAACGTGATCCCACAGCTCGGCTTCGGTGTGTTCCAGGTGCCCGCGGAAGACGTCACCGGGGTGGTGGCCGAGGCGTTGAAGGTCGGCTACCGCAGTATCGACACGGCCGCGGTCTACGGCAACGAGGAAGGCGTAGGCCGCGCCATCCGTGAATCGGGGATCCCCCGCGACGAACTCTTCATCACCACCAAGCTGTGGAACGCGGACCAGGGCTACGACAGCACCCTGCGCGCCTTCGATACCAGCATGGGGCGCCTCGGCCTGGATTATCTGGACCTGTATCTGATCCACTGGCCGGTTCCGTCGGCAGGCCGCTACGTCGACACGTTCCGCGCGTTCCAGGCGCTGAAGTCGCAGGGCCGGATCGGCTCGATCGGTGTCTCCAACTTCCGGGTGATCGATCTGGAGACCCTGATCGCCGACGCGGGCGAGATCCCGACGGTGAACCAGATCGAACTGCATCCCACGCTGTCCCAGCGTGACCTGCGGCAATACGACGCCAATCACGCGATCGCCACCGAAGCGTGGAGCCCGCTGGGGCAGGGCACGCTGCTCGGCAACCCCACCATCGTCGACATCGCCGAGCAGCTCGACCGCACCCCGGCGCAGGTGATCATCCGGTGGCACCTGCAGCTGGGCAATATCGTCATCCCGAAGTCGGTCACGCCGTCGCGGATCTCCGAGAATTTCGATGTGTTCACCTTCGAACTCGACGCCGAGGCGATGGAGTCGATCAGCCGCCTCGACTCGGGCAAGCGGGTCGGCGCCGATCCGTCGACGTTCAGTGCCGGTCTGGACTGAGCCCGAGGAAACCGGTCAGCTCGCGGGCTGCCGCCCGGCCCGCCCGATTGGCGCCGATCGTGCTGGCCGAGGGCCCGTAGCCGATCAGATGGATGCGCGGGTCGACGGCCACCTGCGTCGCCAACCGCCCGGTCATGGTGATCCCGCCGCCGGGTCCGCGCAGCCGCAAGGGCGCCAGATGATCCAGTGAGCTGCGGAAACCGGTTGCCCACAGAATCACATCGGCGGCCTGGAAGCTGCCGTCGGCCCAGCGCACGCCGGTGGGCTCGATCCGCTCGAACATCGGCAGCCGTCGCAGCGCACCCCGCTCGCGGGCGGCGCGCAAACGGTCGTCGAGCGGTAGTCCCGTCACCGAGACGACCGACCCCGGCGGCAGACCCGCCCGGACGCGGTCCTCCACCAGTGCCACCGCGTCGCGCCCGTCCTGCTCGGCGAACGGCGTTTCGCGCCAGCGCGGCTCCGACCTGGTGACCCATGTGGTGGAGGTCACGAGCGAGATTTCGTCGAGTAACTGCACCGCCGAGATGCCCCCGCCGACGACGACGACATGTTTGCCCGCGAACTCGTCGGCCGTGCGGTAGTCGCGGGTGTGCAGCTGGCGGCCCGCGAAGGTGTCGGCGCCCGGATATCGGGGGATGAACGGGTGCTCCCAGGTGCCGGTGCCGTTGATCAGACCTCGTGTGCGAAGTGTGCCCGCGCCCTCGGTTTCGACCTGCAATACCTCGCCTCGGCCCGCGCAGCTCTGCCCGTCGGCGGTCCGATCGCAGACGACTTTTACCGTCACCTGCCGTTGAACCTGCAGGTCGAAGCGCTTTTCGTAGAGTTCGTAGTAGTGCGGCACCGCGCTGGCGGCTCGCGCCGACTCCGATCCCGCCGGCAGTGTCTCGGCGAAGGACATCCCCGGCAGGTCGTGCACCCGGTTCACGGTGGTCAGAGTCAGCGACGGCCACCGGAACTGCCAGGCGCCACCGGGGCCGGGTGCGTGGTCGACGATGCGGAAATCGCGTTCGGGCACCAGCCCGAGCTTGCGCAGGTGATAACCGGC
>NZ_JBHWZY010001051.1:0-2120 GCF_042727815.1 Nocardia sp. NPDC060220 | reverse complement strand
GCCCAATAGTCCGCGGCCACGGGCGGATACGCGAATTCGTATCCTTCCTCTTCGAGTAGTACGTACGGTTCCTGGATTGCTGTGTGCCCGCGCTCCAGTCGCGCACAGAGCTCTTCGACCAAGGTTGTCTTGCCGGTTCCATGCGGTCCGGAAACCCCGATGCGCAACTCTGCCCCTTCCAATGTCTGGTCACTAGTCTGCGTCCTGCAAGGAATCGTGCGGAAATCAGGTGTGGAGTCCAGGGTGTCAGGATGCCCAGGCTGGAGACCACCGCCCCCTCCTTCGAGGCGATCGCGCCGAAATTCGCCTGTCTGCAACCAGTTCCTGATGAGGACTGTTGCCCGACGGCACCTTGCCGAAGGTGTTGATCAGTGCGTCCAGCCGGGCCGTCAGGTGTGGGGGTAGGACGCGGCGGAGTTTGGCCGTCGCGCTGTCGGCTGCGCGGGCGGCCGGTCGGCGCCGCGGCTGGGGAAGAGCCCGAGTAACACGGCCACCGCCTCGTCGTCGGTCAGTGGCATCCGTCAGCAGGAGCACACAGTGAAGCTCGTCTCGATCCGTGTGATCACTGACGACATCCAACGACTGGTCAGCTTCTATCAGCACGTGACCGGCGTCGAAGCCAACTGGGCTACACCAGATTTCGCCGAAATCGTGCTGTTTCGAGATCCCGACGGCAACCTGATCAACCTCTTCACCCCGGCGGCCCGGACACAGCAGGTCCGCCACCGAAACATTACGTCACGTCGTGGAGGAGTACGGACTTCAGCAGGTCGCCACCCATCGAGTCTCACGGATCGGTGCGCACAAGGTCGTAGACATAGGACCGTTCGCCCTTGCGGCTCACCCACACGCCCTCAGGAGGAACCTCGCCTTGCCCAGGTTCGTCGAATGGGCGACTCGATACCTCATCGGCCGCGTTGCACACCACCCAACCGAAGTCGGGGAGTCGGCGACACCAGATATCGAGGTCGGTCCGCTTATACGACGGGAACCCATGCGCGTCCCCATCGCGGACGAACTCATACGTCAACCCATCCACGCGCCGCACGAACCTCACACCCGACATCGGACCATTCTCACCAAAGACCTCGACATGAACAACCAGGTCCCCGGTGAGGTTGACGAGAACCCAGGGACCGCATACGTGGTCAGCTCTGCTGATTGCTGAGCAATCCTCGACCAGATGAGCCTTGTGCGTGAACGGCAGGCAGTGTGCCGGCCCTGTGCGCACGCCGCCCCGGAACAGGACATACGCCCACTGAGGGTGCGAGTGCGTGTTCCGCGGTGGCTTGAACCCCGTAGGGTCTGTGTCGATGACGGCATCGACACACGCTCACTGCTTCCATGCCGGCGCTGTCGGCGAATCACTGCTCGTTCTGCTCCATGGCTCACACGGCAGCGAATCCGACCTCATTCCGGTAGCCGACGAAATTGCCCCAGAGGCATCAAAACTGAGTGTCCGTGGCACAGTCAGCATGGATGAGGGCTATGCCTTCTTCCATCGCTTGCCGGACCGTCGCGTGGACCCGCGCGACATCGTCACCAGGACGCGGATGCTGGCAGATTTCATCGCAACCGCCTGGGCTGACTACAACCTCACCAGACGCCCCGTCGCAATCGGTTTCTCCAACGGCGCCATCATGGGCGCGGCTCTACTCATGACCTATCCGGGATTGCTGGCGGGAGCGATCCTCTTCCGTCCCCTGGCCCCGTTCGCCCATGATCTAGCCGACCGCGTCGACAAAACTCCAGTTCTGATAGTCGACGGCGCTCACGACAACCGCCGGTCACCCGGGGACGGCCTCCAGCTGGCTGAACAGCTGCGCCGTGCGGGAGCCCGGGTAACCCATCAGGTGCTATCGGTCGGCCATGCGATCACCGCCGAGGACAAAATCGTTGCGCGCGAGTGGCTTCTGGCGCAGAGGTACTGAGCGATGGTGCTCAACCGAGGTGCCATACAGTGCCCGGGCAATCTCCACGCGCCTGCGGTCATGCTCCGAGCACGACTGGTCTACGCACAAACTTCGAGTTTCACGAGACAACCAGTTTCATGCTTGCAGAGTTCAAGGGCGATTTCTCTGGCGCGAAGTTCGACGGGGTGATATTCCAGCATGCCGAGT
>NZ_JBHWZY010001050.1:0-2126 GCF_042727815.1 Nocardia sp. NPDC060220 | reverse complement strand
GTATGTGCGCACGCTGTCTCCCTAAACCTTGACGCCGATGTATTTGGTCTCGAGGAATTCGTCGATCCCGGTGAAACCGCCCTCACGCCCGAGCCCCGATTCCTTCACCCCGCCGAACGGCGCGGCCGGATTGGAGACCACGCCCTGGTTCAGGCCGACCATTCCCGTGTCGAGCGCTTCGCAGACGCGCAGGCCGCGACGCAGGTTCTCGGTGAACACGTACGCCACCAGCCCGTACGGGGTGTCGTTGGCGCGGGTGATCGCCTCGTCCTCGGTGTCGAACGTGCCGATCGCGGCGACGGGTCCGAAGATCTCGGTGCGGCACAACTCGGCGTCGTCGGGCACGCCGGTGAGCACGGTCGCCGGGTAGAAGGTGCCCGGTCCGTCGATCGCCGTGCCACCGAGCCGCACCTGGGCGCCGCGCTGCCGGGCGTCGGCCACGAGGTGTTCCACCTTGGCCACGGCCTCGGCGTCGATGAGCGGCCCGACGACAACGCCCGGCTCGGTGCCACGGCCCATCGGCAATGCCGCCATCCGCGTGGCCAGTCGTTCGGCGAATTCCGCAGCGATGCCGCGCTGCACCAGAATTCGGTTCGCGGCCGTACAGGCCTGGCCGATGTTGCGCATCTTGGCGGCGAGCGCGCCCTCGACCGCTTCGTCGAGATCGGCATCGTCGAACACCAGCAGCGGTGCGTTGCCGCCGAGTTCCATCGAGGTGCGCATCACGGTGCGGGCGCACTGTTCCAGGAGAAGTTTCCCGATGGCGGTGGACCCGGTGAAGGAGAGTTTCCGGGAGCGCGGATCGGCGATGAGCGGTGTCATCAGCGCGCCGGGGTCGGCGGTGGTCACCACATTGACCACACCATCGGGCACACCCGCCTCGGCCAGGATCGCCGCGAGCGCCAGCATCGACAGCGGTGTTTGTTCGGCGGGCTTCACCACACAGGTGCAGCCGGCGGCCAGCGCGGGCGCGATCTTGCGGGCGCCCATCGCCATCGGGAAGTTCCACGGCGTGATGAGCAGACTCGGCCCCACCGGCTGCTTCGTCACCAGAAACCGGGATCCCCCCGTCGGCGCGGGCATGTACCCGCCGTCGAGGCGGACGGCTTCCTCGGCGAACCAGCGGAAGAACTCCGCGGCGTAGGCGATTTCGCCGCGCGCCTCGGCGAGCGGCTTGCCCATCTCGAGCGTCATGACCAGGGCGAGGCGTTCGGTGTCGGCCAGCAGCGCGTGGTGCGCGCGCATGAGGACGTCGCTGCGGGTGCGTGCCGGGGTGTGGGCCCAGGCGGCCTGGGCGGCGGCGGCCGCGGCGAGCGCGTCGAGTCCGTCGGACGCGGTCGCGTCCGCCACCGCGCACAGCCGCGCGCCGGTCGCGGGATCGAGGACGGGCAGCGTGGCGACGGACTCACGCCATCGGCCCCCGATGAACAACCCCTGCGGAACGCTGTCGACCGCGGCCCGCTCGGCGGCGCTCAGGGTGTCGAGCAGCTGCGCGCTGCCCCCGGACTCGTCCATGCGGTGCCTGCCTCCCGACGCGGTGGATCAACCGTTGCTGTGAACCCTGCCGCCATGTTATGCATATTGTCAACAATCCGACAATAGACAATCTGGGGAGTCCTTGATGACCGAGCTGTCTCCCGTCCTGAAGCAGGCCACGCCCGTCCACGTCGACCACGGCGCGGGCTGCTACCTCTACGACACCGACGGTCGCCGCTACCTGGATTTCACCGCCGGGATCGGCGTCACCAGTACCGGGCACTGTCACCCCACCGTGGTCGCGGCGGCGCAGGCCCAGGTCGCCAGCCTGATCCACGGCCAATACACCACGGTGCTGCACCGACCGCTGCTCGAGCTCACCGAGCGCCTCGGCGCGGTGCTGCCCGAGGGTTTGGACACGCTGTTCTTCGCCAACTCCGGCAGCGAGGCGGTCGAGGCCGCGCTGCGTCTGGCCCGCCAAGCCACCGGGCGCCCGAACGTGGTCGTCTTCCACGGCGGATTTCACGGCCGCACCGTCGCCGCGGCGACCATGACCACCTCGGGGACCCGGTTCTCGGCGGGGTTCAGCCCGCTGATGTCCGGGGTGCACGTGGCCCCGTTTCCGACGGCCTTCCGCTACGGGTGGAGCG
>NZ_JBHWZY010001049.1:0-2128 GCF_042727815.1 Nocardia sp. NPDC060220 | reverse complement strand
AGTTTCCCCTGTTCACAGTGGACCGGTACCTATTCAGGCTCCGGTTCGCGCTTGCTCACGCAGCGCCGATCGAACCGCAATCTTGGAGCGAACCGCAAGTCCGGCCCGCAACGCGCCCCGCAACGGTGCCTGCCACCAGTGCGGATGCCGGTCCGCCTGGAATCGGTAGGCGCTGGCGTGGTGGGCGGGCAGCATCAATTCGGGATGCTTGCCCGCGGCATGACCCTTGGCGTGGGTCACCTCGGCGTCCGGGACGAATACATTGTGCCAGCCCGCCTTGCCCATGCGGTCACCGAAGTCCACGTCCTCCATGTACATGAAGTAGCGCGAGTCGAAACCGTCGATGGTGTCGAAGGCGGCGCGGCGCACCAGCAGGCAGGAGCCGGACAGCCAGCCGACCACCCGCTCGGAGATCTGCTCGTTCTCCTGGCGGTAGCGCACCGACCAGGGGTTCTTCGGCCAGACCGAGCCCAGGATCGCGTGTCCGGCGCCATCGGCGAGGCCGGGGACCCGGCGTGCGGACGGGTAGATGCTGCCGTCGGGCTCACGAACCATCGGGCCGATCGCGCCCGCCCGCGGCCAGCGTGCGGCGGCTTCGAGCATCTTGTCGATGGAGTCGACGCCCCAGCGGATGTCCGGGTTGGCCAGGATGACGAATTCGATGGACGGATCGATCTCGGCGACGGCCCGGTTGATGGCGCCGCCGTAGCCGATATTGCCGCCGGTGTGCAGCAGCGTCACGTGCGAGTTGGCCTCGGCGACGAGTTCGGGGACGCCGTCGGTCGAGCCGTTGTCGGCCAGGATCACCTGCGGCTTCTCGCTGGTCGCGTCGGCGAGAGTGGTGATGAAGTGCTCGAGGTGCTCACCCGGTGAATAGGTCACCGTGACCACGGCAAGGCCGGCGGTGGCTGGAGAATCGGCTGCGTCTGCTGCGTTCACGACTGCGGAGCCTAGTCGGACAACCGGCGCAGTGTGTCGGTGAGTGCGATACGCCAGGGGCGCAGCGGGGTGAGGCCCGCCGCGTTCCAGGCGGCGGGGGACAGCACCGAATACGCCGGGCGCGGTGCGGGTCTGGGGAATTCGCTGGACGCGCACGGCAGTACCCGGTTCGGGTCGGCGCCCAGGTCGGTGAAGACCGCCGCGGCGAGGTCGAACCAGGTGGCGGTGCCGGAATTGGTGGCGTGCAGCACACGGGGGGCGTCGGGGCGGGTGCTCAATTCGAGCAGGCCCGCGGCGAGATCGGCGGCGCTGGTGGGAGAGCCGAGCTGGTCGTTCACCACGGTGACGGTGTCGCGTTCGGCCTCCAGCCTGCGCATCGTCGCGACGAAATCCCCCTCGACACCGGAATAGACCCAGGCGGTGCGCACGACCTGGGCGCCCAGCGCGAGCACCGCCTGCTCACCGGCGAGCTTGGATCGGCCGTAGACGGTGCCCGGTCCGGTGGGGTCGTCGGGTTCGTACGGAGTGCGCGCGGTCCCGGGGAAGACGTAGTCGGTGGACACGTGGATCAGCCGCGCGCCCGCCGCGGCGCAGGCGGCGGCCAGGACGCCCGGTCCGGTCGCGTTGGCGGCGAAGGCGGCGTCGACGTCGGTTTCGGCGGCGTCGACCGCGGTGTAGGCCGCGCAGTTGATCAGTACGGCTCCGGAAGTGAGGACGGCGTCGACGGCGGCGCGGTCGGTGATGTCGAGTTCGGCCCGTCCGAAGCCGCGCGCCTCGGGTGCCAGGCGCAGGATCTGTCGCCCCAGCAGACCATGTGCGCCGGTTACGATCAGGTGAGCGGGGGCGGGGAAATCGACGTTCACGCGGCCAGTCTGGCACGCCGGGGCACGTGCGGTTGGGCCCGAGTGTGGTAACTGTTGGTTAGCCTGTGATGGCCGGTGTCCTCGGACGAGCCCGGGTTAACGACAAAGGCGGAGTTTGCCGGGGGAAGAGCGGGCCGGGCGCGGAGTTCGTCGAGAGGATGCACGAGTGCGAGAGTCGACAAGACCGGTCAGCGCGCCTGCGGGCACCTTCGGTCCGGCCAAACTGATGGTGGCGATTTCGGCGGTGCTGGTGCTGGCACTCACCGGATTCGCCTGGCGCAGTGTCGATAACCCGTCATCTACTACGCACCGTCCACTCTCGCTCA
>NZ_JBHWZY010001048.1:0-2130 GCF_042727815.1 Nocardia sp. NPDC060220 | reverse complement strand
GGGCTTCTCCGCGGTGAACAGCGAATCGGAGTCCACGCTGTAGCCGAGCGCCGAGATGAGGTGATCCTGCAGGTTCGCGCCGACCTCGGGGGAGTGCGCGACCAGTTCGATGCCGTGTTCTTTCAGCTCGTCCTGATCGCCGATGCCCGAAAGCTGCAGCAGCTGAGGGCTGTTCACCGCGCCACCACACAGGATGACCTCACGATCGGCGGTCACGGTGAGGGTCTGCCCGCCGCTGCGGTATTCGACGCCCACAGCCTTGGTGCCCTCGAACAGCACCCGGGTGGCCAGCGATTCGGCCAGCACGGTCAGGTTCGCCCGCTTCATCGCCGGACGCAGGTACCCGTCGGCGGTGCTCCAGCGCCTGCCGTCGCGCTGGGTCACCATGGTCTGGGTGAAGCCCTCGGGCGCGGGCCGGTTCGCCGATTCGAGCTCGTGGCCGGCCTGCCGCGCGGCCTCGAGGAACGCGTGCGTCGACGCGCGTGGGCTGCGCTGGCGCTGTACGTGCTGGGGCCCCTTGGAACCTTCGTCGGGAAACTGTGCGTCCTGGACGTTCTCGATCTTGCGGAACTGCTCCACCGCGGCGGCGAAATTCCATTTCTCGCCCGCCAGCAGCCCCCATTCCTCGTAGTCGGCGCGGAAGCCACGGACCCACATCATCGCGTTCATCGATGACGAGCCACCGAAGGTCTTGCCGCGCGGCCAGTAGATCTGCCGGTCGCCGAGCTCGGGCTGTGGCTCGGTCAGATAGTCCCAATCGCGCTCGCTGCGGAACAGTTTCGAGAACGCGGCCGGGATGTGGGCGAACTTGTCGTCGTCTGCCGGACCTGCCTCCAACAGCACGACCGTGGTGCCCGGGTCGGCACTGAGCCGATTCGCGAGCACCGCCCCCGCGGATCCGGAGCCGACGATCACGTAATCCGCGGACGTCCCACCTGCTTGCACTGTCCAACTCCGATCTGCATTGCGTCTTCGTTCGGCGCGCCTGCTCCCGGGCGTGAAAAGACCGTGAGCCCAGCCGGACTCGTCGTCGGGCGTGACGCTGCAAGCAGAGTACTGACAGAACCCGTGCGGTGGGTCGTCCGCGGTTCAGCCCGCAGCCGCCGCTTTGCCCGCGCGACGGCCGTAGAAGCTGCCGTCGCCGAGCGAGGCCCCGCTGACGTAGCCGTACGCGCACAGGCCGGACGTGCAGCGTCCCGCCGCGAACAGGCCCTCGATCGGCTCACCGCTCACGTGCAGCACCCGCGAATCCAGGTCGGTGCGCAGCCCGCCGAGGGTGAACCCGGCGGTGAACCCGCGCAGGTCGAAACAGGCCAGCGCCCCCTTGATCGGGCGCACCCATTCGGGTTTCTTGCCCAGTAGCGGGTCGGTGCCGTGCTCGGCGTGCTGGTTGTAGGTGGCGACGGTGGTCTGCAATGTCTGTGCGGGCAGGCCCATCTCGGCCTCGAGCTCGGCGACCGTCTCGGCGACCCACTTGGGCTGGAAGCGGAAGAACGGGGTGGCGCTCTCGGTCGCGAGCGCCTCTTCCAGCGAGGTCTCGTCGATGATCAAGAACGCCTGGTTGTCGTTCTGCAACAGCGTCGCCTGACCGATGCGGCCGGGATAGGTGTCCTCGGTGACGTAGCGCTGGCCGCGTCCGTTGACGAGGATGCCACGCGCCATCATCTGCGGATCGCCGAAGATGGCAACCTCGCTGGCGTCCATGTGCGCGAGCTCGGCGCCGAGCGCTTGAGCCAGCCGGATGCCGATGCCGTCGTGCTCTTCGATGGCCGCGCCGGGCCTGCCGCTCAGGCGCGGGGTGTAGCGGTCGATCATCTCGGTGTCGTAGGCGAAGCTGCCGGTGGCCAGGACGACACCACGCGCGGCGCGCACGGTGACGGGCTTGCCGTAGGTGGTGGCCAGCACGCCCACCACCCGGTCCTCGTCGTCGACGACCAGCCGGCGGATGCGGGTGTCGTACTCGACGTCGATGCCGAGCTCGGCCACGGTGTCGGCCAGTGGCTTCATCAGCATGTAGCCGCCGCTGCGCTCGCCGATCTTCTTACCCGCCAGCTCCGGAACGTGGCCGCGCGGAGCGGGTTCGGCGATGTCGAGGAACGGTGCGGAGTTCTCGCCACCGGAGTACATCAG
>NZ_JBHWZY010001047.1:0-2131 GCF_042727815.1 Nocardia sp. NPDC060220 | reverse complement strand
GCGTCCCTACCGAACAGCCCGAATCCGGGCTGTTCGGACGAGTCCCCTATTTGCCGTACTGGTAGAACCCGGCTCCGGTCTTCTTGCCGAGCAGCCCGGCTTCGACCATGCGCATCAGCAGCGGCGGAGCCGAGTAGAGCGGCTCCTTGAACTCGGAGTACATCGAGTCCGCGATGGACTTCACGGTGTCGAGGCCGACGAGGTCGGTCAGCGCCAGCGGGCCCATCGGGTGGGCACAGCCGAGCACCATCGCCTTGTCGACGTCGTCCTTGGTGGCGAAGCCCGACTCGACCATCCGGATGGCCGAGAGCAGATACGGCACCAGCAGCGCGTTGACGACGAAACCGGAGCGGTCCGCCGAGCGCACGATCTGCTTGCCCAGGATCTCGGCGGCGAACTGCTCGGCGCGCTTGGCGACCGGCTCGCTGGTCTTGAGCGTGGTGACCAGCTCGACCAGCGGCAGCACCGGCACCGGGTTGAAGAAGTGCAGGCCGACCACGCGCTCGGGGTTCGCGGTGGCGACGGCGATCTTCATGATCGGGATCGAGGAGGTGTTGGAGGCGAGCACGGCGTCGGGGTCGGTGACGACCTTGTCCAGCTCGCTGAAGATGGCCGTCTTGACCTCTTCGTTCTCGACAACGGCCTCGACCACCAGCTGACGGTCGGCGAAGTCGCTGAGATCGGAGGTGAAGCGCAGCCGCCAGGCGGCCTGCTCCCGCTCGCGCTCGGTGATCTTGCCGCTGCTCACGCCACGGTCCAGCGAACGCAGGATCCGTGCGCGGCCCGCAGCGGCGAGTTCACGCGTGGTCTCGTAGACGAGGACGTCGACGTGCGCGCGTGCGCACACCTCCGCGATGCCCGCGCCCATCTGTCCGGCGCCGATGATGCCAACGCGCTGAATCTTCTCGCTGCTGCTCACGTCCCGCTCCTGCTGTGTGTCTGGCTGTGGGGTGGCTGGGGAGGTCATAGCGACCAAAGTATAGGGATGCCCTCCCTCACCGAGGGCTGATCGGCGAGGGAGGGCGTGGCGGTGGCGGAGCCACCACACCCCTACCGGAGTAGAGGAAAGGCGTTGCCGGTCAAAGCAACTCCGAGGGGGATCAGTGGAACTGACCCTCTTCGGTGGAGCCCTTCAGGGCGGCGGTCGACGTGTTGGGGTCGACGGTGGTGGCGATGGTGTCGAAGTAGCCGGCACCGACCTCACGCTGGTGCTTGATGGCGGTGAAGCCACGCTCGGCAGCAGCCTTGAACTCGCGCTCCTGCAGGTCGACGAACGCGGTCATGCCCTCGCGGGCGTAGCCGTGCGCCAGGTCGAACATGCCGTAGTTGAGCGAGTGGAAGCCCGCCAGGGTGATGAACTGGAACTTGAAGCCCATCGCGCCGAGCTCACGCTGGAACTTCGCGATGGTCGCGTCGTCCAGGTGCTGCTTCCAGTTGAACGAAGGCGAGCAGTTGTAGGCCAGCAGCTGGTCCGGGAACTCGCTGCGAACCGACTCGGCGAACTTGCGCGCGACCTCGAGATCCGGGATACCGGTCTCCATCCAGATGAGGTCGGCGTAGGGGGCGTAGGCCTTGGCACGCGCGATGCAGGGCTCGATGCCGTTCTTCACACCGAAGAAGCCCTCGGCGGTACGGGTGCCGTCCAGGAACTCACGGTCGCGCTCGTCCACATCGGAGGTGATGAGGGTGGCGGCCTCGGCGTCGGTGCGGGCGATGATCACCGACGGCACGTCGGCGACGTCGGCGGCCAGACGCGCGGAGGTCAGGGTGCGGATGTGCTGCTGGGTGGGGATCAGCACCTTGCCACCGAGGTGGCCGCACTTCTTCTCCGAAGCGAGCTGGTCTTCCCAGTGGACACCGGCGGCACCGGCCACGATCATGGCCTTCTGCAGCTCGTAGGCGTTCAGGGCGCCACCGAAGCCGGCCTCGGCGTCGGCCACGATCGGGGCCAGCCAGTTCTTGACCGACTCGTCGCCCTCGACCTTGGAGATCTCGTCGGCGCGCGACAGGGCGTTGTTGATGCGACGCACGACCGCGGGAACCGAGTTCGC
Source organism: Nocardia sp. NPDC060220 (assembly GCF_042727815.1). Lineage (NCBI taxonomy): Bacteria > Bacillati > Actinomycetota > Actinomycetes > Mycobacteriales > Nocardiaceae > Nocardia > Nocardia sp. NPDC060220. Next base: position 80 of record NZ_JBHWZY010001047.1, on the reverse strand, counting down.
CGGGTACAGCGACTGGTCCGGGTAGGTGTGGCCGGACAGGTTGGCGTCACCAGCGACCTGCCAACCGGACAGGTAGATGG
>NZ_JBHWZY010001046.1:0-2131 GCF_042727815.1 Nocardia sp. NPDC060220 | reverse complement strand
GGTCTGCTGTGGTTCGGCTGGTTCGGTTTCAACGCGGGCTCCGCGCTGGGCGCCACCGGCACCGCGGCGGCGGTCTTCCTGAACACCCTGGTCGCGGGCAGTCTCGGCATGCTCGGCTGGCTCATCGTCGAACAGATCCGCGACGGCAGGCCCACCACGTTCGGTGCGGCCTCGGGCGCGGTGGCCGGTCTGGTCGCGATCACCCCGTCCTGCGGCGTGGTGAACACCCTCGGTGCGGTGCTGGTCGGCCTGGCCGCCGGCGTGGTGTGTTCGTTCGCGGTCGGCTGGAAACACAAAGCGGGCTATGACGATTCGCTCGACGTGGTCGGCGTGCACTTCGTGGGCGGCATCGTGGGCACGGTCCTGATCGGCCTGCTGGCCACCCAGGTGATGACCGGCGGCGTGAACGGGCTGCTCTACGGCGGCGGCCTCGCCCAGCTCGGCAAGCAGCTGGTCGCGGTCCTGGTGGTCGCGGCCTACGCCTTCACGGTCTCGTGGGTACTCGGCAAGGGCATCGACAAGATCATCGGTTTCCGGGTGAGCAAGGAAGACGAAACAGCGGGCATCGACTTCGCCCTCCACGCCGAAACCGCCTATGCCGAAGGGGTGCACGGCTCCTCGCCCCGCCGCTTCGGCGAGGGCCACTACGGCAACTAACTGACCTCGTCGTCTGGTGCCAACCAGGTGTTGCATTCGAAATTGCGGTTCTTCGAGTAGCCCTGGTTGTACCAGTTGCCGTTGTGGTCCGGGGTGCCGTGATCGCGGTGGCGGCCGTCGCCGTCACCGCGGTTGTAGTTGTGCTTCACCGCGGCGTAGCCCTCCTGCGAGGTCCACGAACCGCCTGCTTCCGACGAACCGATGTACATGCCGCCGAAACAGCTGGCCTGCAGCTCCATTCGACGCGAGGTCTCCAGCCCGCCCGCCGACATCGTGCCCTGCTCGCGACGCTGGTTCGACGAGGCCTGCATCAGGCCGGTGAGCCCCTGGATGTGGTGACCGTATTCGTGGGCGTAGACCGACAGCGCCTCCATCGGCGGATACGGGGTGTTGTGCAGCACCAACCCCTCCGTCGACATGTAGATGGTGCTCGAAGCACTGCAGTAGAACGCGTCGCTGGTTGAACCACCACACGGCGACGACAGCTGCGACGGCTGTTCCGCGACAACCAGACCCGGGCTCTGGAAGGGCAGATTCGCGGCGGTCAGATTCGACCGCCACATCTGATCGAGGCACACCTGAGCCGCCGCGAAGAACGCCTTGGCCACCGCCGCGGCGGTCGACCAGCGCGGCAGATCGCAGTCCATGTTCGTCAGGCCCGCGTCGTCGTTGCTGAACAGCGGATGCTGACCGAGGGCGATAACAGGTTGCGGCCCCGCCGGTTTGGTCGTTGTCGGCGCCGTGGTGCGCGCGGTGGTCGTAGCGCGCGCTGTCGTCGGATTCGTGGTCGGCACCGGCGAATTCGAGCTGTAGGTGAAACTCGGCGGCGTCGTCTTGGCGACCGAGCCCGGCGAGCTCTGATCGGACAGGGCCACCGCGGCGACCAGCAACCCGATGACCCCGAACACGGTCAACACCGTCAACACCGCACCGACCGCACCCGAACCACCCCGACGCGGCGGCGGATACCCCTGCGGCGCATAGCCGTAAGGCGGCGGCAACGGTCTGCCGTAGGGCGGCATCGCCGGCTGTCCGTACGGCGGCATCTGTCCCCCATACGGCGGCATCTGCCCGCCATACGGTGGCGGCAGGGGCCTACCGTACGGCGGCTGCGGAGGAGGCGGGGGATACATAGAATCACCTGACAACTGGTCACGCACGGACATGGGTAGCTCACCGGGAACGGGCTGACTCACCCCGCGCCCCGCCGTCGGCCGCTCACGCTACCGGTGTGGCGCCCGAGCCCGGCAGGCGCGGAGAGTCGGGATGCCTCAGTTCACTTCGCTCGCAGCGACGGTGAAGGTGTTGCACTGGGCCGTGAGGTTGCGGTCCAGGCCGGTTTCGAACCACTGGCCGCCGCGCTCGGCGGTGCCGTGGTCGCGCATGTCGCCGGGGCCGTCACCGCGGCCGTAGGAATCCTTGGTGGCGACCGTGACCTGCGAGGAGGTCAGCGAACCACCGCCCTTCGAGGAGG
>NZ_JBHWZY010001045.1:0-2132 GCF_042727815.1 Nocardia sp. NPDC060220 | reverse complement strand
GTGTTGTTCGGTCGCAGTCATTTCCGCCTCGCTCAGCCGACGACCATGTCGTCCTGGGACCAGAACGCGCGCATGCTCACGATGCGGGCGTCCTCGTCGAAGGTCATGACATCGATCGGATCGAGGGTGAAGGTCTGCTCACCGAACTTGGTGACCACCCGGAAGCTGAACGCGGCGCTGTTGCCGGCCACGCGGACGGAGAACAGTTCGGTCGAACGCTCCAGCGGCTCGATGTTCTCGTAGAACTTCGTGATCGCCGCGTGCCCGACATGCGGTTCGGTGCCGACCGGGTCCTCGACCGTCGCGTCCTCGCGGTAGAGGGCGACGACGTCGGCGGCCGTACCGCTGCCGACGGCCTCCACATATTTGCGCACCGTTGCGCGAATGTCGTCCGCTGAAGCCATCGTGTCGCTCCTGAAATGTCGAAAGGGATATGTCTGTGAACCGAACCACATCCGGTGGCTCGGATGCCCCGGTCTCTCCCGTCCAGCGGGAAAGACCGGGGGTGGATCATTCGCCGAGGATGTGGCGGACGGCGAGGTGGCTGAACAGCATGGACGCGCCGATCGGATTGCCGCCGCCGGGGTAGACCTCGCCGCTCACGGCAGCCATGGTGTTGCCCGCGGCGTAGAGGCCGGGGATCGGCTCGCCGTCGCGGCCCAGAACCCGGGCCGCGCTGTCGGTGCGCAGCCCGCCCTTGGTGCCCAGATCGGAGATGCCGAACGCCGCCGCGTGGTAGGGCCCCTTGTCGATGGTCACCAGTGGCGGTTCGCCGTTGGAGAAGGCCCGGTCGTAGGCCTCGTCGCCGCGCCCGAAATCGGGGTCGGCACCGGTGGCGACGATCGCGTTGAACCGCTCCACGGTGGCCGCCAGGTTCGCCGCGGGCACGCCGATCTTCGCGGCCAGCTCGGCGAGGGTGTCGGCGGTGTGCCACAGCCCGGCCTCGACGTACTTCTCGGTCTCGACCATAGAGACATTGGTGGCCTTGATCGGCGGCACCTCGCCCTCCTTGTCGTCGTAGATCATCCAGAACGGCAGGGTGAGCCCGCGATCGTTCATCTGGCGGATCACGTCGCGGCCGAGCCGGTCGTAGGGGGCCGACTCGTTGACGAACCGCTTGCCGTCCTGATCGACGAAGATGCCGCCGGTGAACCACAGCGCGAACGCGGACCGCCCGTCGGGATGGGTCAGTCCGGGCGACCACCACGCCTGATCCATCAGATCGGTGTCGGCGCCCGCCGCGATGCCCGCCTGATGCGCCCTACCCTGATTTCCCCAGGGCCCCATGGTGTCTCGCGCCTCGCCCGGCACACCGTAGTGCGTGCGCAGCTCGGCGTTCTGCTCGAAACCGCCCGCCGCCAGGATCACGCCGCGCCGCGCGCGGATCGCGACGCGGGCGCCGTCGCGTTCGACGATCGCGCCCGTCACCACACCGTCCTCGACCACCAGTTCCACCAGCGGCGAATCCAGGTGCAGCTGTGCGTGCGGGTAGCTCGAGATCGCGCGCAGCATCCGCCCGATCAGCGCCTGACCGCCGATCAGCAGGTCCTGCGGGGGAGCGCCGAGCCGGTCGGTGTCCAGCGTTCCGCGCAACGATGCGCGCAGCGGGCCCAGCTCCGCGGCAGGCAGCGGTGTCGGCATGATGTGGCGCTGACCGTCGAGCCGGGCCTTGGGTGCCTTCCCGAAGTAGTCCGGCCACGGCAGCACCATGAACGCGAAATGGTCGTCGGCTTCGAGGTACTCGATGAGATCGCGGCCCCGCCGCACGTAGGTCTGCTGCAGTTCGTCGGGGGTGCGGTCACCGACCACCGCGCGGTAGTAGGTCAGTGCGTCGTCGAGGGTGTCGTCGGTGCCCGCGCGCTCCAGTACGGGGTTGCAGGGGAACCACACCCCGCCGCCGCCCGAGTACGCCGTCGTGCCGCCGAACTTGTCGGTCGCCTCGACCACCGCGACGCTGAGTCCCTCGCGCGCGGCGGTGTAGGCGCCGGCCAGGCCACCACCCGACCCCGCGACCAGCACATCCACCTCGTCGTTCCAGTCCACCACTGTTTCCTCCTGGTACCACCTCGAATTGCGCTCGACGGTAGGCCCGGCGCCGGTGGTCGTGGGGCGGCTCTCCCGATCACCGGGAG
>NZ_JBHWZY010001044.1:0-2134 GCF_042727815.1 Nocardia sp. NPDC060220 | reverse complement strand
GCTGGTGCGAGCGGGCGGCGAACGCGTCTTGATCGGCGCGCGAGATCCCGTTGATGCGGGCCATCTTCTCCGCGGACTCGCCCATCACCTCGCCGGTGGTGCGCTCGGCGATCTTGGGCTGGCGCGGCAGAATGTCGGTGAACGGCGCGAGCTGACGAACCACATCGAGGTAGTCCGTCGCCTTGGGCTTGCCCAGCGCGACCGGCGCGACCGCGTGCACGACCTTCTGCGGCAGCTTGATCTCGGCATTACTGGTGGAATCGCTGCCACCGGCGATCATGATGTCGTACTCGCCGCGTTCGATCGCCGCGGCCGCCGAGGTCACCGCCTGCAATCCGGACGCGCACGCGCGGGTGACCGTGTACCCCTCGCACCCGAAGTCCAGGTTCAGGTCGAGGGCGATCTCCCGCGCGATATTGGGCGCGTGACTGGGCAGCACGACGCCGCCCCAGACGATGGACTGGATCTCGCCGGGCGCGATCCCGGTCCGCTCGATCAGCCCGCGCACGGCCGCGCCGGCCAGGGCGATGCTGTCGAGGCGGGTGAAGTCGGTGAACGCGCGTACGAACGGCGTCCGCGCGCCCCCGACGACGACGGCTCGGTTGCGTTTGTCGGCCATGTGAGTCCCTTCGGAAGTGCTGCCGAAGACTCACAGTATCCGATACCGGCGGTTCTACATATCGGATCGACGCAAATCAGGAGGGCGTGATCTCGATGCCGATCGTGCCCGCCTTGCCCCGGCGCAGATTGCTGCCGAGAATCACGAGTGGGCCGGTCAGCCAGTACTTCTTGCGCAGCAACGAACGGAGTTCGTCGGTCTCGGCCGCGTCCAGCAGCCGGGCGGTGCCGGTCACGATGTCACCGTGCGCATCCCCGCGCACGGTGCAGGGTTGCACCGTCACCTCGGGGTTGCGCCGGACGCGCTTGACCTTCCAGCTGTCGGTGACCGTCCAGACGAACAGCTTGTCGTCGCGGGCCACCGCCCAGACGGGCGTTCCCACGGGCGTGCCGTCCTTGCGGAAGGTGGTGAGCAGTACGTAATTCGCGGTCGCCAGTTCGCCGAGGCGGTTCGTCATGCCCACAGCCTAATGGGCGCGGCGACCCGCGGCCGAGCGGCAAAAGAGTACGGGCGCTTTCGCGAAACTGTTCGTAACCTCTGGGGCGAATCGACTCTCTGGCGAAAGGCCGACGATGACCGATACCGCGGTGCCCCTGCTCTGGAGCGGCGACCTGCCGAGCACCCTCGAGTTCTACCGGGCGCTCGGCTACACCGTCACCCATGAGCAAACCCGCCCCTACGTCTACGGCGCGATCGAACAACACGGCTGCGCCCTGCATTTCGCGCCCGCGCCGCCGGGCATCGAGCTGCCGGTGGAGCATGCGGGCGCGCTGCTGATGGTCGACGACGTCGCCGCACGCCATGCCCAGTACACCGCCGCACTGCGCGCGCACTACGGCAAGATCCCGAGCAAGGGCTGTCCGCGGATCACCCGATTCCGTCCGGGCCAGTCCCGGTTCTCCCTGGTCGACCCGGTCGGCAACACCGTCCTGGTGATCCAGCGCGACGAGCCCAGCGACCTCGAGTACGGTGGCTCGCGCGAGCTGGAAGGGCTGGCCCGGGTGCTCGACAATGCCCGTATCCTGCGCGATTTCAAGAATGACGACCGCGCGGCGACCCGCGCGCTCGAGGCAGGCTTGCGCCGTTTCGGGGCCGCCGCGAGCGCCTTCGAGCGGGCCCGCGCCTACGCCGCCCTCGCCGAACTCGCTGTCGTCGCCGCGGACACCGACCGGGCCGCACACTGGAAATCCGAACTCGACTCGGTCGAGTTGACCGCCGAGGAGCGCACGGCGATCACCGCCGGTGCCTCCGATCTCCTCACCGCCTTGCTCACCGCGACCGACTGAACCGGGTCATCGGGGCGATCGGCCAGTAGGCTTCGGCTATGCGAGGTCGATGGCACGAACGCACCACCCGTGGGCGGCTGATCCGTTGTGTGGCAACAGCAGTCACGGTTGCCGCCGCCCTCGGGGTGGGCCCGGCCGGTCCGGCGCAGGCTGGTGCGCCGTCGTGCGCCGACGGTTGGCACGTCGACGTGCTGGCGGCCGACCTGGGTGGCCTGGAGAACCTCGAGTA
>NZ_JBHWZY010001043.1:0-2135 GCF_042727815.1 Nocardia sp. NPDC060220 | reverse complement strand
GAGCAGGTGCTTGCCGTCCTTGTCCGTGGACAGCGCCAGCGAGCTGATGTACTGGATCTCGCCTTCGGGACCCGGCACCGCCGAGGCGATCATGTCCGGACGCTCGAAGTCCATTCCGGTGACGTGGCAGGTGAGCAGGTCGCCCGAGGGATTGCCGTGTTCGTCGAACATCGGCGCCTCGATACCGTCGTCGGCGCGTCGCAGGTAGTACTTGCCCTTGGTGGCGATCGCGGTGAGCGGAGTCGCGATGAAGGCGACCAGCACCGCGACCAGCGGCGAATACGGCTTCAGCAGTTCACCGAACAGGCCGAAGAAGGTCATGATCGACAGCACCGCCGACAGCCCGAAGCCGACCAGACCCACCGGGTTGAAGTCGTATAGCATGCCGCGCCGGAACTCCGGCACCTTCGGCGAGATCTTCAGCAGGTACTTGTTCACCGCGATATCGGTGGCCACGGTGACGATCCAGGCGATGCCGCAGTTGGCGTAGAAGCCGAGGATGTTGTTGAGGAAGTCGAACATGTTCGCTTCCATCAGCACCAGCGCCACTCCGAGGTTGACCACCAGGAACACCAGGCGGCCCGGGTAGGTCTTGGTGACGCGGGTGTAGGAGTTGGTCCAGGCCAGCGAGCCCGAGTAGGCGTTGGTCACGTTGATCTTGACCTGGCTGATGACCACCAGCACTACGGCCAGCGTCATGGCCAGCCACCCCGGCACCATGTCCTTGTAGATCTCCAGGAACTGGTGCACCGGCTGGTTGGCGATGCCCTGCGCGGCGGGCAGGTTCGCGATGAGGTACACCGCGAGGAACAGGCCGACGACCTGCTTGGCCGCACCGAACAGCACCCAGCCGGGACCGGCGAGCAGCATCCAGCCCCACCACTTGGCCCGGTTCTCCGGCGTGCGCGGCGGCATGAAGCGCAGGTAGTCGATCTGCTCGGCGATCTGGGCGATCAGCGACAGGCACACACCGGCGGCCAGCAGCGCCCCCGAAACGCTCACACCCTCACCGTTCTCGCCGCCGTAGGCGAAGAACGAACCCACCGAATCGGGGTGGCGCACCAGCAGGAAGCCGAACGGCGCCACCATCAGCAGCAGCCACAGGGGCGTGGTCCACACCTGGAGTTTGGCCAGGGTGTTCATCCCGTAGATGACCAGCGGAAAGATGATGATCGTGGAGGCGAGATAGCCGAGCCACAACGGAATTCCGAGGCCTAATAACAGGCCCTGCGCCATGATCGAACCTTCGAGCGCGAAGAAGATGAAAGTGAACGACGCGAACACGATATTGGTGATCACGGAGCCGTAGTAGCCGAATCCGCTGCCGCGCGTGATCAGGTCGAGATCGATGTTGTAGCGCGCCGCGTAATAGGCGAGCGGAAATCCGGTGAGCATCACGACCACGGCGAAGATACCGATGCCGATCAGGGCGTTTCCGGTGCCGTGGGCGATGCCGATATTCGCGCCGATCGCGAAATCGGCGAGGTAGGCGATGCCGCCGAGTGCGGAGATGCCGACGACGGCGGGGCTCCATTTGCGGTAGCTCCGCGGGGCGAAACGCAGCGTGTAGTCCTCGAGTGTTTCTTTGGCGGCAGTATCTGCTCCGGCCATTTCCCTCTCTCCTTCATCCGCTGCCGCACGTAACCGGCGACTCACAGACGGTCCTGCATAGATGTAGACGCGAATTTTCCGATCCGTTACGCCGCTGTTACGCAGCCCGATGGTGACCGGGGTCACCGAAACGGCTCCGCAAAAACAAGCACGCGTGTATGTTTTTGGGCGGAGCGAGCGTCAGGAGACGACAGTGTTCGAATGGTCCGAGACCGATCTGATGATCCGCGACGCCGTGCGGGCGTTCATCGACAAGGAGGTCCGGCCGAACCTCGACGCCCTCGACAGCGGTGAGATGCTGCCGTATCCCCTCCTGCGCAAGCTGTTCAGTCAGTTCGGGATCGATGCGATGGGTGAGGACGCCGTCGCGAAGATGCTCGCCAAGGAAGCGGCGGGTCCGAGTGAAGGTGGCAAGAAGGCGGGCAGCCCGTTCGGCGATCAGCAGTCGATGATGGCGGTGCTGATCAGCGAATTGTCCGGTGTCTGTATGGGTCTGGTGTCCGCCCTCGGGGTGAGCATCGGGC
>NZ_JBHWZY010001042.1:0-2136 GCF_042727815.1 Nocardia sp. NPDC060220 | reverse complement strand
GTGCATCCCGGCTCCGTCGCCACGCCGATGATCCTCAACGACGCGGTGTACGCCAAACTGCGCCCCGACCTGCCGAATCCGACGCAGCAGGACGCGGCGGAGGCGCTGGCCCGGCGCACGATTCTGCCCGTTCCGTGGGTGGATCCGGTCGACATCAGCAATGCCGTGCTCTTCCTCGCATCCGACGAGTCCCGTTACGTGACGGGAACCCAACTCGTGGTGGATGCCGGACTTACTCAGAAGGTGTGACATGGGACGGGTTTCGGGCAAGATCGCGCTGATCACCGGCGCCGCGCGCGGTATCGGCCGCGCACAGGCGATCCGGCTGGCCGAGGAAGGCGCCGACATCGTCGCCGTCGACATCTGCGGGCCGGTCGAGACCGTGGTGTCGCCGGGAGCGACCCACGACGACCTCGCCGAGACCGTGCGCGCGGTCGAGGCGACCGGTGCGCGGATCGTCGCCGCGACCGTCGACGTCCGCGACGGCGCGGCGCTGCGGGCCGCGGTCGACGCCGCGGTCGAGCAGCTGGGTGGTCTCGACATCGTTTGCGCCACTGCCGGAATCAGTTCCAGCGGCGGCGCACTGGAACTGACCGAACAGCAGTGGCACACAATGATCGACGTCAATCTGACCGGGGTGTGGCAGACGTGCAAGGCCGCCACCCCGCACCTGATCGCGCGCGGCGGCGGCGCGATGATCCTGACCAGCTCGATCGCCGGACTACGCGGCCTGGTGGGTGTCGCGCACTACACCGCCGCCAAACACGGGGTGGTGGGGCTGATGCGCTCGCTCGCGAAAGAGCTGGCCCCGCACCATGTCCGGGTGAACTCGGTGCATCCGACCAATGTCGACACCCCGATGATCCAGAACGACATGGTGCGCAAGGTGTTCCGGCCCGACCGGGAGAACCCCACCCGCGAGGAATTCGCGGAGGCGGCCGTGACGATGAACATGCTGCCCATTCCGTGGGTCGACCCGGTCGACATCGCCAACGCCGCCCTGTTCCTCGCCTCGGACGAGGGCCGCTACATCACCGCGGTGACGTTGCCCATCGACGCGGGCAGCACCCAGCGCTAGTGCGCTAGCAACGTTCGTACTGACGCGCGAAGGGCTCCGACTCCGGTGCGACCTCGCGCTCGGATGCCGGGCAGCCGCCCACAAAGACGGCGACCCGGGGGCCGTCGCGCGTCACGATCGTGTAATCGACCACCGCACCGGGCCGGGCCAGGTAACGAAGGTGCCGGTCGGCGAGTTGCGTTGCCTGCTCGGTGCTGATTTTCTCTCCGACGGGCGGGAACACGGTGACATCCAGGGTGCGGCCCGCGGCGTCGGGCGGGTCGAACACCGACACCTCGGCGAGGAACGGAGTGGGTTGATCGGTCAGGAACCACTCCCACAATTCGAGTTCGCCGTTGGAGGGGAAACGGGGGCGGCGGTCCGAGTGGGTCAGACTGGGTTCCAGTCTCGAGTACTGCTCGGACATGCCCTCCCCGTGAACGGGCGACACTGTCCAGTCGTTGGATGCCAGTTCCGGGAAGTCCTGGATGATTCGGAGCATCGCCGCGGTGGCGCGCTGGGGTTCGGCCTCGGAGCCCGCTCGGACACTGATGGATTCGGCGTGTCCGTCCGCGTCTCCGGTCTTGACGCCGTGGCTGGCCCAGTGTATCTCCGCACCGGTATCGGCCGATGACACTCGGGTCCAGGTGTTTGCCGCGTTCGCCTCCACCTCCACGTCTCGCCCGAACCGCCAGCTCCCGGAATAGGAGTCCGTCATCCGGCGGATCTTGACCGAGGTCGAGTCGCCTCGATAGTGCGGCGGCAGCTGCACAGCGCCCATGACACGCACGACAGACGCGGTCTCGGCTGGTGTGACGCCGTCCTCGAGCTGCACCTCGAGTCGGGATGTGTAGTAGGAGTTGGGGCCGTACGGGTGGTACTGGAACGTATGCGACGCGTCGGCCACTCCCGGAAGGGCCTCGATGGCTGTCTCGATCACCCGGGACCAGCGGTCACGCTCGGCCTGATCGGGCCCTTGCGGAAAGAGCGAACATCCAGTGAGCAGGACTGCCGCCATCATCACCACGATGGTGGGCACGGTGAAGCGCATAGCAGTTCATCCTGCCAGCAGCCGGCAG
>NZ_JBHWZY010001041.1:0-2139 GCF_042727815.1 Nocardia sp. NPDC060220 | reverse complement strand
GGGCCGGGGCAGTTCTCGCCCTCGGCGATATCGATGCGAGCACGGTCGCGAGTACCGGGGCCGAGATAGGCGCGACCATAGCGCGGCACCTCGACGTCACCGAACCCGCGTCGTTCGCGAGCTTCCTCGCCGAGGTCGAAAAGACCTGCGGCCCTGTCGATGTGCTGATCAACAACGCGGGCATCATGCCGGTCGGCCGGTTCACCGAGGAGTCCGACGAGATCACCCGCCGGATTCTCGGCATCAATGTCTACGGGGTCCTGCTCGGGACCAAGCTCGCGCTGCCCCCGATGCTCACCCGCGGCCGCGGCCACATCGTGAACATGGCCTCGATGGCGGGTGAGAACCCGACGCCGGGAATGGCCACCTACTGCGCGAGCAAGCAGGCGGTGCTCAGCTTCACCGAAACCATGCGCCTGGAACACCGCGGCACCGGCGTGCGGTTCTCCGCGGTGCTGCCGACGTTCACCCGCACCGAGATGATCGCCGGAACTCGCGCTCCGCGTGCGTTGCTCGCCGAACCGGCCGACGTCGCCGCCGCGGTCGCCGCCCTGATCGCCCGGCCACGCCGACGTGTCTCGGTCACCCGCACGGCAGGTGTTCTCGCCGCCGTCAACAAGCTGACCCCGCGCCCGTTCGGTGAGTTCATGGCTCGGCGGCTGGGCGTGCACCGCACCTTCATCGATGTCGACCGCGATGCCCGTCGTGCCTACGACGACCGGCTCGCGGCCGACTGAGGGCTCAGGTGCGCGACAGGATCACGACCGGAATCTCGCGTTCGGTCCAGGACTGGTAGGCATCGAAATCGGCGTAGAGGCCGGTCAGCAACGGCCACAGGCGCTGACGCTCGCCGGCGTCGGCCACGCGGGCCAGCACCGGGTAGTGCTCGCTGCGGACCCGGACATGGGCGTTCGGATCCGCGAGCAGGTTCCGATACCACTGCGGATGATTCGCGAGGCCGCCCTGGGAGCCGACGATGACCAGGTCATCGCCGTCGACGAGATAGAGCAGCGGCGCGGCGAAGATCTTGCCGGACTTGCGGCCTCGATGTTCGAGCAGCAGCGTCGGCACCGGGCTGCGGAACCCGGCACCGATGCGCCAGGTACCGCCGACGCGGCCGTTGGTGCGGCGATAGACCCACGCCTGTGCGCGCGACCCGTATCGGATGATCCGGGTCGTCATCGGCGAGTTCAGCCCTTTCGGCTGATTCTTCGGCATAACCATCGTCCGCACGCTACAGCGATCGCGGATCGGCGATAACGGGGTCGATCATTTCTTGCGACGCTCCTGCGCGATCACCTTGCCGACGGTGCCGTCGAGCTTCGTCCCCGCGGGCCAGCCGACATAGTGGCACAGGAACAGGGCGATCTCCCGCAACTGTTCCTCGGACAGCTCCCCGTTGCGCAGAGCGGCACCGATCTGGATCTCGGCGACATCGACATTGCCCTGCGCGGTGAGTGCCCCGAGCAGCAGCAGCCGACGCTCGCGCACGGTCAGGGCCGGCCGCGACCAGATGTCGGCGAACAGGTGGTCGGCGGTGACGGCGAAGTGCTCGCCGGGGCCGTCCTCGAATTCCCAGCCGTAGACCTCGGCCATCTTGGCCAGGCCGCGCTTGCGGACGTCGGCGGGGGTTTCTCCGTGGGCGGTCATGAGATCTCCTTGTCGAGCGCGGGTTCGGCGACGCCGAGTCCCTCGGCGAGACGGGCGAGGGCCAGTTGCGCCAGTGGCAGGTCGACCGCGAGCCGGTCGCCGAGGTCGAGCGCGAGCGAGAGGTCCTTCTCGCCGAGATCGCGCACATGGCCCAGGATGGGGAACCAGAAGTCGTCGGGGTCGATCGGCGCGGTGGTGTCGCGCAGCATGATCGCACCCGGCCCACCGGTCACCGCGTCGGAGTGGCGAACTACCTTGCCGAGTGCGGTGAGACTGAGCCCGGCGGCCTCGGCCAGGCGCTGCGCCTCGGTGGCCGCGGTGAACGAGATGAAGTGAAGGAGATTGCGCGCCAGCTTCATTCGTGTTCCCGCGCCGACCGGACCGGCGTGCACGACGAGGTCGGAGAAGCACCCGAACGGCGGCCGGATCCGGTCCACCGCGGCGGCGCTACCGCCGACCATCACGGCCAGGCTCCCCCGGGTCGCGCCG
>NZ_JBHWZY010001040.1:0-2142 GCF_042727815.1 Nocardia sp. NPDC060220 | reverse complement strand
CGCGCAGACGTTTTCCGAAGTCGCGATCGTCCACCCCCACGACCGCAGCCTCGAGAATGTCGGGTCGTTCTACGAGCAGGTTTTCGACCTCGAGCGGAAAGACGTTCTCTCCGCCGGAGACGATCATGTCGTCGTCTCGACCATCGATGAACAGTCTTCCCGCCGCATCGAAATGACCGACATCGCCACTGGACTGCATTCCGGCGACGATCTCCTTGCCCGTGCCGTCGGTATAGCCGCCGAAACTCAGTGCGCTGGCGACGAATATGGTGCCGACCACGCCCGGTTCGGTGATCCGGCGGCGGTCGTCATCGTAGATCGCGACCCGGCAGCCCACAGGTGGACGACCCACGGTGCCGGGCGCTTCCCGCATATCGCCGGGTGTGGCGACGGCTGCCACCGCGACCTCCGTCGAGGCATACAGGTTGTAGAGCACCTCACCGAACGCCAACGCCGTGCGCCTGCTCAGGTCGGGCGAGATGGCGGATCCGGCCGCGAAGATCACCTTCAGCGAGGAAGTGTCGTATTCGGCCAGCACGGACTCGCCCAGATCGACGATGCGCTGCAACATCGTTGGTACCAGCACCAACGTTCCCGCCCGATGGTGTTCGATATCGGCCAGCGTGCGTCGCGGGTCGAATCTGCGCTGCTGCAAGACGATCGCGCTTCCCAGCGCCCAACCGAGAATCAGCTGCGAGAGACCGGTGCCGTGGAACGCCGGCGCCGCGAGCACGGTCGTACTCGCCGTCGGCAAGGGGATCCGGTCGAGGAACTGCGCCGATTGCAAGGGCGACACCTTGCCTCGCGGCGCACCTTTCGGTGTTCCGGTCGTGCCGCTGGTCAGCACCACGATCCCGCCGGGCTGCTTGGGACTCACCGGCGGTCGGGTGTGCTGGCCCGCTCGGACATCGTCCAGCGTGGGCTGCCCGTGGTCCACCCAACCGTCATCCAAGGTCAGAATAGTCGGTAACTTCTTCGGAAGATCCTCGAAGCGGTGAAGGAACTCGGCGTCGAGCAGGATCGCACCCACGTTTTCGCGTTCGGTCACCGACACCAACTGCGGGCCCGCCATTCCCGTATTGAGCAACACGATGCGCGCGCCCAGCTTGCCCGCGGCGAGCAGCGACAAGACCATCCCCCGATGATCCCGGCACAGCGCGGCCAGCACAGTGCCACTCGCGATCCCCCGCGCGGCAAGGCCGTTGGCCACCGCATTCGACCTGCGATCGAGCTCCGCGAACGTCAGCGGCCCCAGCTCGTCGACGATGGCCGTCGCGGTGCCGTTGCGGCGAGCCGCGTGCGCGAACGCGGTGACGACCGGACCGAGCACTGTCGCATCCCTGGCGGTACGCAGCAGCTCCAGCGGGTGCCGAAGTTCGATCGCGCCGCTTCTGCGCAGCACTCCGACGGCAGCCAAGCCGTCGGCCATCGTTGCGACCAGGGCCGCTGACATGCTCGGGATCACCGACATGGACACCTCCGAAGTGTTCGGGTACTGGGGGACCAGCGATCGGAATCTGCGCACCGACAGCCGATGGCGATCGTAGACCTCGCCGGAATCATTAGTAACTTAATCGCCGAAAAGCATTGTGGAGGCCCCGGGCTCGGTGAGAACATGAGCGCATGAATCTCTCATCCTTTCGATTCGGAGGCCGGCCATGACCCGTTCAGCAAAAGCTGGTCGGCCGCAGGATGTCTCGGGCGACATCGCGCGCAGACACCGCTACCTCAACGGTGCCGGCGCGCTGCTGGGCGGCCCGGCGAACGTGATCATGCAGCTGAGCCTGCCCCCGGTGGGACGCGGCGTGGTGGAAAGTGTTGTCGAATCAGGCAGTTACGCGACACGACCGGCCAAGCGCGGTCGTACCACGCTCACCTACCTCGCGGTGGCGATGATCGGCACCGACGAAGATCAGGCGGCATACCGTGCCGCGGTGGGCTCCGCGCACCGGCAGGTGCGCTCGGGACCACACAGCCCTGTTCGGTACAACGCCTTCGACCCTCAACTGCAACTGTGGGTAGCCGCCTGCCTGTACCGAGGAGTCCTGGATACGGTGAACCTGCTCTTCGGCGGGATGAACGAGCAGGATGCCGACGAGATGTATCGCGATGCCGCCAGATTCGGAACAACCTTGCAGATGC
>NZ_JBHWZY010001039.1:0-2144 GCF_042727815.1 Nocardia sp. NPDC060220 | reverse complement strand
ACATCCGTGTTCTTAAGCCGCCGACAGGCCGCTGAGAACGCCGACACCGCCGACGATGTCGAACAGTTCTTCATCGGACAGCAGGTTGATGGTCACCTTTTCGAACTTCATGGTTTCACCTCCTCGTATTCACAGATGGGTATGGACTCCACCTTCGGTGGTCGCGAAACCAGCCGAGGCGGAAGACTTCGAGAACCGCGAACCCCCGCAGGGGATTTGCGGCGATAATTCTCGGGAAGATCTTGTGTGAGTGGTTCGTGCTTCCACCACGCTAGGTTCACCACCACAGCTTCGGCAACGCTTTGTTGATAGCTATCAGTCATGACCGCACTTCGCGGCGGTGAAATGACTGTCCGGGCCGGACAGTGGCCGACAGCTTCGCAAGTAGTTGTGGGCAGCCCACTTTCGTGCTGCGGCGCCCTTTCGATTCAAGTACCGGACGACGGACGGGTGGTTGCCGATTCGACAAGACGGAGCTATCCACTATTGCGTAGATCACATTTTCCGGAGGAACCGTCCGGGGTTTCCGAGCGTCTAGGTAAGTGAACAGACCAACTATGCGTGGGATCGCGTCGTGAGCCCACGGGATGGTCGAGATTGGGGGAGACACAGTGGACGCATCAACAATTGCACCGACGCAGACGATCAACGGAACACGCTCAGCCCGAGAGGAGTTCGCCCATCGACTCGATTCACTACATCGAGCAGCCGGGTCCCCTTCGCTGCGAAGTGTTGCTCTGTCAGTGCGGCGACACGCGGAAAGGGCCGATGGATCAAATCGTGCGGCACCAGCTTCGTTCCAGCGAATAAGTGACTGGAAGGCCGGGCGGAGCCTTCCCGCCCGTTTCGAAAGCCTGGTTCCGGTCTTGCGCTTTCTGACGGTGCGTGCACGCAGGCAGGTGGACGTACCCGCAGATCTGATGAGTCACCGTGCCTGGCGAATTCTGTGGACGAAGGCGCGAAACTCGGTCGCGGAGGACCGCCCCACACCCTCCGATCGGCCGAATCCGCATCAACCGACGTCAGCGTCTCTCACCGGACAGGTGTCCGCAATCCGGTCACTGCTCGATATGCTCGACGAGCTGGTTCGTTCTCAAGGCTCCAATACGGTCAACATCGCGCCAGATGCCAGCGCGGCCAGATCGCGACGAGTGGTCCTCCGCCTTCCGCTCTCGCCGACGTGACGCCTGGACAAGCGGGATCCCGCGCGCCTCGACGGCGGAGCTCGGCCTCCGCGACCTCGGTCTACTGAGCGAATCGCTGGCCGAGTATCGTCGTTTCCGCTGGAAACTCGCGATCGGCGATCAATACGGGGGGCGATTCGAGGGGCTCACGGCCTCGTAGTTCGAGAACATCTACCCACCCGTCGCGTACCGGTCTCTTCGACTCGGAGTCTTCGAATGAGTCTGAGGGCCGGTAGCGGTCGTCCTCGACGGAGGTAACAACTCGGTCCGCCGGCCGACCCGCATACAGGACGAACGCTACCGCCGTTAACGACGATCGCCGATCGCGAGTACTCGCCGAATCAGTCGGATCGCGTCATCATTGATCGCGGTCTGTAGCCCTTCGATCCCGGCAACCCGGGTGGCATAGCGCTCAACGGTGGCAGCGTGGGAACGCAACAGCCGCAGAGCAACCTCGAAGTCATCGTCACCGCGTCGGCAATACGAGAACGACCCGACCAATCGGATCGATCGGCGGAATATGTCACGCAGCGGAATAGGTAGTCCCACAGCAGGGTGGTAAGCGTTCTGCACGATGATCGTACCGCCGTCGGTCACCAGCCACAGCGCGAGTTCCAGCGGAGCTGAATCGGCACCAGAAGCCGCGTCGACCACGACGTCGAAACTCGCCTGCATGGCCGACGTCTTCGGCGAACTTCGGACCGAGGGCACCGGATCGTCTGGCCGGAAGAGAGTAACGCCGTTTCGGCCCAGAATCGTGACCTGCCAACCGAGCGAATCGGCATAGAGCGCAGTCAACAAGCCGACAACTCCCGCGCCTACGACGGCGAGCCGTCCCAAATTTCCGAGTGAATTGCACCGAAGGCCGTGGACCGCAACCGCGGCGGGGTCGGTCAGCACGGCACACAGCGGATCCATTCCCGTCGGCACGGCGTGTAGGTTGCGCTGAGGAACCACGAC
>NZ_JBHWZY010001038.1:0-2146 GCF_042727815.1 Nocardia sp. NPDC060220 | reverse complement strand
AGGTGAACCCTTGTCGGCGGTCGTTACTGGCGACTACAACGCCGCTGTAGTATTCGTCTCCCGCTACGCTCTCGCGGTGCAGCAAGATCGCAAATTGTCGTTGACCGGCGCTGACTCGGCCGGTCTGCGCACCGCATGCCTGTCAGGTGTGCTGACCACGAAACTCAGCGACCCGGCCAGCGATCCACGCTTGTCGGCCGGCGACCTCGACGAAGCCGTATCCGGTCTGCTCGCCGATGGCCTCGCTGCCGCCGACGTCAATGGCAAAGTTGTGCCGAGTGGGTACCAGCGACTGGAGGCGTTCCGCACTGGTGTCTTGAACGGCGAATCGGCCTGCCTGACCCAGTTCAAATAGGGCATGCGTTTAGGGCATGCGTTAGCTGTTGACGCCAGGGCTGAGGGTTTTCGCCATCCGAGCGACTACCCGCGGCTCCGCGTATCGACCTCGAGTTCCGGCTTGTTGCATGCCACCGGATTTCGTCGGCCGCCGGCTCGGCGATTTTCGACTCAGGTGCCTTGACGCTTTCCATTGCTGATTGCTGACGCTGACTTCGTGAAAGATGTTCTGTCGCAGAGGAATATAGATTTGACACCGTTGGGTTTTCGGTGAAACATGGTTTTTGTCGGCCGTTGAGTTGGAGGGGCCACCTGGCCGACTGGGGGATTAGGTTGTCCTGCATGGCCATTCTGGAAATGTGAGCACCGAGATGTTGAAAAAGTTCTTGCCCATCGTGATTATCGGTGCGGCCTCGTGCGCAATGGTATTGCCGGCATCGGCGTCGGCAACAGTGGTTCCTGATGGGTTCAGGTCTGCCCTGGTGCACGAGTTCTCGTCTGAGCAGGAATGCTTGGAGTATCTTGCGACGCAGTCCTACTACACGTGGTGTCGACAAAACGAAAAGGTCGATGAGGGGCCAGGGATGACAAATCGACTCGGTAGGTGGCAGCCGCGCTGATGAACTGCAGGCCGACGGCCTAGCCGTCGGCGATGCAAACGGCAAGGTCGTGGTCAGCAGCTCAAGGCGTTTCGCACCGGCGTGTTGTCCGTCGAGGCGGTTTCCTGAACCAGTAGTCAGCGCGAGGTAGGCAGTGACCGCAGGGAGCTGAGGGTGTTCGCCACCGCGCGGGCAGCCTCGGCTCCCTTTGTCACGAAGTGGTTGGTGTAGTAGTCCACGTGCTCGCTGTGCTCGTGGAAGTGGTGCGGGGTGAGCACTACCGAGAACACCGGCACATCGGTGTCGAGCTGCACGCGCATCAGGCCGTCGATCACCGCGGAGGCGACGAAGTCGTGGCGGTAGATGCCGCCGTCGACGACCAGGGCCGCGGCGACGATCGCGTCGTAGCGGCCGGTGCGGGCCAGGCGTTGGGCATGCAGCGGGATCTCGAAGGCGCCGGGGACGTCGAACACCTCGACGACCTCGGGATCGAACCCGAAGCCGGTGTATTCGGCGAGGAAGCCCTCGTGCGCCTTGTTGACGATGGAGCTGTGCCAGCTGGCGCGGATGAAGGCAACGGCGCCGGTAGACGTGGTCATGGGTGGTAAGTCTACTAGTGTCGCCCGCGCAAAAACTTACTGACCGGTAACATGGGTTGACAGCCAGTCGGTGACATCGCCGAGCACCTTCGCGCGCTCGGGCTCGTTGAACACCTCGTGGTAGAGCCCGGGATAGCGCAGCACTGTCACGTCGGTCGAGCCCGCGTCACGCTCAAGCAGATCGGCGCTCGACGGTGAGGCGATCACGTCGGCGGTGCCGTGCACTACCAGCAGCGGTGCGGTGAGCGCGCCGAGACGCTGCTTCACCAGCGCGGTGTGCTGCAGGATCTCCACCGCGGTGCGCGCGGGCAGCTTGCCGCGGAACACCAGCGGGTCGTCGTCGTAGGCGCGTACCACCTCGGGATCGCGGCTGATCGTGGACGAATCCAGGGTCAGCACACCGAGATTCGGTGCGAACCGGGTGAGCAGGGGAGCGGCGAGGCGCTGGAGCGGATTGCCGAGCGGGATGTCCAGCGGCGGCGCGGACACGATGATGCCTGCCACGTCGACCGGTCCGCGGGTCGCCTGGTGCAGGACCACGAGGCTGCCCATCGAATGCCCGAGCAGGAACCGGGGGACACCGGGATGGGCGGCGCCCGCGAGATCGAGCAG
>NZ_JBHWZY010001037.1:0-2157 GCF_042727815.1 Nocardia sp. NPDC060220 | reverse complement strand
CCTCCCCCGACGGAGTGCTCCCCGGCGAGGCCGGCCTGATCATCGACGAACACGCCGATCCGGTCGACATCGCCGCCACCGTCGTCGATCTCGCCGTCCGGCGCTACCTGTGGATCACCCCCGTGAACGCGCGGGGCGAAGACGATTGGCGCATCAGCCGCGTCAACGCCCCCGACGACCAGCTGCGCGAATACGAGCGCACCGTCTACGACATGCTGCTGCCCGAAGGCACCGACACCGTCGCCGTCCGCGAACTGCGCGCCCCCGGCCGCCTGCAACTGGACCCGATCCGCGCCGCCATGCGCAACGACGCCGTCGCCACCGGCGCCTTCGCCGATCCGAAACAGCGCGCGCTCCCCCGCTGGATCGGCGCCGCCCTGATCGCCCTCGGCCTGATCATCACGGTCACCCTCGCCCTGACCGCGGGGCACGCCCTGGTCGGCGTAGCCATCGCCCTGGCAGGCGGAGCGGCGATGCTGCTCCCCAACTACCTCCCCACCCGAACCCCACTCGGCGACACCGTCGCAGGCCGAATCCGCGCGATGCACCGTGGTCTCGACACCGTCGTGCGCGACCGGATCCCGCCCATCGACCAGGAGACGATCTTCTCCCGCGCCCTCCCCTACACCGTGATCAGCGGCCGAGCGGACAACTGGATCCGCACCTTCCGCGACATGAACCCCGCAGCCGACTCACAGCCCGGCCTCTACTGGTTCGCCGGCTACGACCGAGACCCCAACCTCCACCGCTTCGCCGCCCAGTTCCCGTTCTTCATCACCGCACTGGAAGGCGCCTTCAACCCGCGCTGAGCGACCTGGGCATACGAAAAGGCCCTGCCACTCAGAAGAGTCGCAGGGCCTTTCTCAGCTCTCACACCCGGCGGATAGCCGCCAACGGGTCCGCGTACAGCGCGCTCAGCGAAGTAACCACCGCCGCGAACTCCTGGACCTTCCCCCCGAATCCACTGATCCGGATATCGGTGGCCGCCAACTGCGTGCTCTGCGAAAACGAGCGAGCCACATGCCCCAGCGCGGGCCGGTACCCCGTGAACGCCTGACCGCCCAGCACAACTCGATCCGGGTTGAGCATGTCGCGAACCAGCGCGACAGTCTGTCCGAGCATCGTCGCCCGCTCGGCGAGCAGTTCCCGCGCCGATTCGGACCCGGACTCGGCCGCCCGATACAGATCATTGATCGTGGTCCCGGCAGTCCCGTTGTGCGCCGGGATGATTCCGCGGCCGACAGCCCGAGCCTGCAGGGCCCGATCACCGACGGTCACTTCCAAGCATCCACGCCGGCCGCACGTGCACTGCACATCGGAGCCCGTCGGCAGATGCGCGATCGACCCCGGCCCGTTGCTCGGGGTGTGTACCCGGCCGTCGAGGGTGACGGCGATGCCCGCGGTCTCACGGACGTAGAAGTAGAGGCTGCTGCCGTGCTGGGCAGCGGGAAGTTCGGTATCGGGCTCGGGCCTGCGCGCGTCGAAGGTGGGCAGCAGCAGCTCCGAGGCAGCCATCGCCTCGACGTGCGGCGCGACGGAAACCGGCAGCTCGAGCACATCGCCGAGCACCTGCCCGATCGGCGCACCCTTCCATTCCAGCTTCGGATGGTCGACGACACCGCTCTGCGGATCCACCCGCCCACCGATGGCCACACCCGCCCACAGCGGCGTCCGCCGATGCCACCGCTGCAGGAACGCCTTGGCGCTGCGCGCGACGGTGGTGACCGCGAATTCCTGCCCGGTCTGCGGTGTGGCGATGGCGAGCCCGCCGAGAATGCGGCCACGCAGATCAGCGGCGACGATCTTCGTCGCCTCGGCGCCGATATGAATGCCCAGCGTCAGGTAGGCGTCGTGATCGATCTCGAAGGGCACCCGCGGCCTGCCGACCGCGCCCGCGGCGGTCAGATCGGGCCGCTCACGCAGCAGTCCGGCCGAAAGCAGCGACGCCACTTGCCGATTGACGGTGGCGATACTCAAACCCGTTGCTCGCGCGGCGTTGTCGCGCGAGACCGGACCGGAGGCCGCGGTACGCAGCACCGCTGCGGCGGGGTTGTCGCTACGCCGCAGCTCCGGCGGCACAACGGGGCGGGAAACACGAGGGCGACCGGCGCCCGTCCGGGAGACGGGGCGATCGATGATGGGAGCAGACATATGAAG
>NZ_JBHWZY010001036.1:0-2158 GCF_042727815.1 Nocardia sp. NPDC060220 | reverse complement strand
CCGCGCCGTCACCGAAGAGGAAGGCCGTCGCGCGGTCCTCGTGGTCGGTGAGGTCGCTGAGCCGCTCCACACCCCTGCGTGAAGATTACGAGCACAGTTCGATCATGAGACCGTCCGCAGACCGCTGCCCCGAAGGCTGGCTCGGGGATCGGCGCGCTGGGGTAGGCGTCACGACAACGGCGACGTGTTTGCAGCGCCCAGACAGGTTCGGCCTCTAGCAGATTGGGATCGCCAGGCACGCGCTTAGCGATACTGGCGGGTGAGCACGAAACGCAGGATCGCGTGTCTCCACGGCTGACCGCAGAGCCGAGCTCGGCCTACTGAGGCAGCCCGACCGGATGGGGGACTGATGCACGCGTCGGTGGCGAGTCAAGATGTCACCTCCTCGTGCAGCAGTCCCGATTACTCTGGCACGCTGAACGTCCAAGTTCTGATGTGGACGCATACACGAAGGGCGAACTAGTGAAGCGTCGACTCGGTCCTGACGGCGTCCACTTGTTCGACCGTGCGACCGGCTTGAATGTGCTGGTCGACGAGGTGGGCGTCCCAGAGGATCAATGGTCGGTGGCGCCACGTCAGGTATCGATCGCGGTCACGAACGCCTGTGAGCTGACCTGCTCGTACTGTTACGCACCGAAGCATCGTGCGCATCTGAACCCGAAGCGGCTGTGTGAGTGGATGGTCGAGCTCGATGACGCCGATACCCTCGGCATCGGGTTTGGTGGCGGAGAACCGACCGTTTACCGACACATTACTGACGTTTGTATCTACGCCGCCGAACACACGGGGTTGGCCGTCACGATGACAACCCATGGGCACAATTGGGACACAGACCTCGTCTCACGGCTGAGAGATGCCGTCAACTTCGTGCGGATCAGTGTCGATGGCACAGCAGACACCTACGAACGGCTGCGTGGTCGCAGTTTTGCCGAGCTGTGCGCTCGGCTGGACCTTATCGCTGAGAGCTTCCGGTTCGGGCTGAACTGCGTCGTGAACGCCAAAACCGTTGGGCAGCTCACCGCAGTGGCGAACCTGGCAGCCGAACGCGGGGCAGCTGAACTACTCTTGCTGCCTGAGCGACCCACTCGCATCGGCCGAGGGGCACCTCGTGAAGTCTTGTCCCAGCTAGAGGCGTGGGTGCTGTCATACTCGGGTTCGGTGCCGTTAACCATCTCCGAGGACGCGGCGATATCCCTGCCGATCGCTGTGCCCTTTCCGAACGAGACTGGCTTGAGGTCGTATGCGCACATCGACGCCAGCGGAATTGCTCACGCTACATCATACTCGGTGGCCGGCCAGATGATTGGCGAAGATGGCGTACTGGCGGCATTTGGGCGGCTCGCAACGACGGAGGTGGCATGAAAGTTTGGAGCGGGTACGGGACCGAGCACTCGATGAACCTAGTAATGGTTGGGAAATTCGAGGATGCCAAGTCAGCGGAGGCGGCGAAGGAAGTCATCGATCGACTAACTGAGGCGGCCGAAGCTGATGAAGCGGCTGGACGACTGGTCGCTGGAGACCCGCCGGAGGAGTTCAGCGAGCAATTGTGGCAGCTGTTGCGTGAGCTGGAGGTGAACAGCCTCGGGTACGCCGACCTTGAGCAGTTCTTGTACGACGTACAGGTTGGGGTAGATCAGGACAAGGTTGTCATCACCACCGATGAGGTCGATGTAATCGCGTTCATTAAAGTGCTACTCCACCGAGGCGCGAAGCTTAAGATATATTCTGCGCACGAGCACAAGGGCTTGGGTTATGGACGACCAACATGAGAAGCCGCGCTCCTGAACCTAGTGTGCAGTACCGGTGTTGGGCCGGTGACTATGCAGCGGCGGATGCCTATTCACCGTCATTTTGTGGGTTTTATAGGTAACGGCGAGGGGCTTATGACGAGTTTGAACTGGGACCGGTTCGAGAGTCTCCCGGGTGACAGCCGCGCGAATTTTGAGCTGTTATGGCGAGGAGCCATTTGGCTGAACTACCGGCGATTCGGGAGGTTTAGAGCGCGTGCTCAACAGCCTGGCGTCGAGTTTCATCTGAGACTTGAGCAGGACTGCTCGCTCGGCGAAGTCGGTCAATGGATTGGTTGGCAGACGAAGTGGTGGGAGATCGGATCCGGGACTCGAATCGGGGTGAACCGCAGAAATGACGTAGAGGATTC
>NZ_JBHWZY010001035.1:0-2158 GCF_042727815.1 Nocardia sp. NPDC060220 | reverse complement strand
CCACCGCCCTGGTCGTCGCCGGTGTCGGTGTCGGCCTTGGATCCGGCGTCGCCGCCGCCGACGCCACCTGTGCGGTGAGCAGTCACGCGCAGAAGAAAGACGCGAGCACCGTCGGCGTCACCCACGTCTACGACAAGATCGCGAGCGCCGAGCAGATCGGCGTCGGCACCTCGGTCACCTACAAGGTGATCGTGGGAACCACCGGGATCGGTAACCCGTACGTCAACACCATCACCGACTTCCCGCCGGTCGGCTTCGGCGCGCCGACCAAGGCCACCATCACCGCCTATCACGCGATCGGCGGCCAGGTCACCGAGGACGTCACCGCCGAGCCCAACGCGGGCGGCTGGAAGGTCACGAGCACCGGCTGGTTCGTCAACTCGGGCAACCCGGTCACTCTGACCATCACCTACCCGGTGCCGAGCAGCGTCAAGACGGGTCAGATGGTCACCAGTGGTGGCGTCGGGGTCGCGGGCACCGTGGGCGTCGGCAATGAGATGCCCGGCCTCACTGCCTGTTTCACCGCGCGCGGCGCCAACGCCGGCGAGACGGTGATCGGCAGCCTCGGTGACAACGGGCTGGGTTCCGATGATGGCCAGCTGAGCTCCACCGGCTCGCTGAGCGACATCATCTCCGACGTGCTGGGCGATCTGATCGGTAGCTGATCGTCTGGCACCTGGTCGCCGGGACGGTCTCGCGCTGCCGTCCCGGCGAACCATTCTCTGTGTGGCGCACTCTTTTCGAACTCTGTGAGGACTCGTGTTCCCCTGTAAGCGGACGGTGCTGACCGCGCTCGCCGTTGTCGCGCTGTCGGTCGTCGCCATCGGAACGGCCGGTGCGGACGGATCGCGGCTGGATCGGATCGAGCGGCCCGGCCAGCGGCAGCAGACGCTGCACGTGTACTCCGCGTCCATGGACCGGGTGATTCCGCTGCAGGTCATCACGCCGCACGACACCAGCGCGCCACGTCCGACGCTGTATCTGCTCAACGGCGCGGGCGGCGGTGAGGATATCGCGAACTGGTACAACCAGACCGACATCGTGCAGTTCTTCGCCGACAAGAACGTCAACGTCGTCACGCCGGCGGCGGGCGCGTTCTCGTACTACACCGACTGGCTGCGCGACGATCCGAAGCTCGGCCGCAACAAATGGCAGACCTTCCTCACCGAGGAACTCCCGCCGATCATCGACGCCACCCTGGGCACCACCGGCGTGAATGCCATCGCGGGCCTGTCGATGTCGGCCACGGCGGTGCTCAACCTGGCCATCGCCGCCCCTGATCGTTACCGCGCCGTCGGTTCCTACAGCGGCTGCGCCTCGGTCGACGATCCGGTCAGCCGCGCCTATATCGATTTCGTCCTCGCCCGCGGTGGTGCCGACCCCGCCAACATGTGGGGCCCGCCCGGCGACCCCGCCTGGCGTGCGAACGACGCCTACCTCAACGCGGAACGCCTGCGCGGCAAGGCGATCTACCTGTCCAGCGCCAACGGGCTCCCCGGCGCCGCCGAAACTCTCCCGCCCGGAGCGACGCCAGGAAAGGTCATCGGCATGACCGACCAGATCCTGCTCGGCGGCGCCATCGAAGCCGCTGCCAACCAGTGCACCCAGCGCCTCGCTGCGCGCCTGGCGGAGCTGAACATCCCCGCCCACACCGAATTCCGCCCCGCCGGCACCCATACCTGGCGGTATTGGGAACAAGATCTGCACAACTCCTGGCCACTTCTCGCCGCCGCTATCGAAGCGAACTGACAGTGCGGTGTGCAACTCGAATGTCTTGTAGCACTGAATAATTCGAGGTGTCAAGCCCATGGAAGCTATAGATAACGCTCTTATCGAGGCACCCGATGTGGTTATCAGCTTCGCTCAGTTTTCCATTGAAAGGCTTGTTATGCACCGTCGAATGATCCGAGTCCTTGTTGCCACCGCGGCTGTCGCCGGTATCGCCGCAGGCGCGCCAACAGCGCTCGCCGCCCCCGCGCAACCGACTGTGGTAGCCGAATCGGGTTCCGCCGGAACCGGTTCCGCCGCGATCGACATTCCACTCGGCTTCCTCAAGCTCATTCTCTGCGGGCCGTGGGCGTCCACGGAGCCGCACCCGAACCCGACGTGCCGCTGAGGTCTGACAACGAAACGGCGGGTGTTCTCCGAAGAATCGGAG
>NZ_JBHWZY010001034.1:0-2161 GCF_042727815.1 Nocardia sp. NPDC060220 | reverse complement strand
GGCATCTGGACGTTCGAGGGCGCGCACGACCCGTTTCTGCCGCTGTTGCTCGCCGCCGAGCACACCGAGCGGGTCGAGCTCGGTACCTCGATCGCGGTGGCGTTCGCCCGCAATCCGCTGTTGCTCGCCACCATCGCCTGGGATCTGCAGGCCTTCTCCCGTGGCCGGTTCGTACTCGGTCTCGGGAGCCAGATCCGCGCGCACATCACCCGGCGCTACTCGATGCCGTGGAGCCGACCGGCCGACCGGATGCGCGACATGGTGCTGGCGGTGCGTGCCATCTGGGCGAGCTGGGAGCAGGGCGGGCGGCTCGATTACCAGGGCGAGTTCTATCAGCACACCCTGATGCCACCACTGTTTCGCCCCGCGGCCGACGAGGTGGCCGGGTTCGGACCGCCGCCGATCTATCTCGCGGGGGTGGGCCCGGGCATGACCGCGGTGGCGGGCGAGGTCGCCGACGGATTCATGTCGCACCCGTTCTGCACGCCGAGATTTCTGCGCGAGGTGACCCTGCCCGCCCTGGCGCACGGCGCGGCGCGCGCACGGAAACCCGTGGACGACATCGTGATCCACCATTCGGCGATGGTCGCGACAGGCAGATCCGCGAGCGAGCTCGCCGCGGCCAGGCAGGCCGTCCGAAAGCAGCTGGCGTTCTACGGATCGACACCGGCCTACTGGCCGATTCTCCAGTTGCACGATCGGGCCGAACTCGGACCCCGCCTGAAAGCGATGTCCAAGAACGGGGAATGGGATCGGATGGCCGACCTCGTCGACGACGATTTCCTCGATGCCGTCGCGATCACAGCCACCGACCCCGCCCGCGCGGCGGCGCAACTGCACGAGCGCTACGACGGAATCGTCGAACGGCTCGGGTTCAACACGCCCTATCGGGTCGACCCCGCGCTGCTGACAGAGCTGTTGCGGGAGATGTGATGTCGCGCGGGATGCCGACGGGTCAGAGCGCCGTCGTGTCGTCGACGTGGAGTCGGCGATCGAGGCGGTGGGGATCGACGTCGAGCAGCGGTCGGTCCCAGTGGGCCAGGTCGGCCGCGGAAGCGTAGGTGGTGTCGAGGAAGTGCAGGAGGGTGGCGTCGGGGTCGGGGGAATTGCGGACCACGTCGTACGGGAGGACGAATTCGCCGAGGGTGGTGTCCCACTGGGCGCCGTCGGGGCCCGCGGGACGAGCGGAGTAACCGTCCGGGGCCGGGTAGGAATAGGCGTAGAAGGTGCCTTCGGCGCCACCGGGCCAGAAGCCCGCGCTCGCGCATTCGCGGGAGTAGGCCTCCTCCATCACCCAATCGGCGCAGTTGGGGGCACCGCCGGGATGCAGGGGCGCGGGGCGGCCGGAGAAGCGGGTGCAGGCCAGGTCGAAGGAACCCCAGAAGAATTGCACCGGACTGGATTTCCCGGCGAAACCGGCGCGCCAGAGCTGGAAAACTCGCTCGATCTGGACGAGCTGTTGCCAGAACAGGTGGACGGCGTCGGCGTCATAGGAGTGGTGGGTGGTGTCCTCGGCGAAGGGGATGGCCGGGTCGACCTCGTTGGGTGAGGCTTCGATATCGACCACGATGTCCAGCCGGCCGAGCACATGGCCGAGTTCGGCGTAGAAGTCGGCGACCGTGCGCGGTCGCAGGGCGATCGTGGCGCGGCGGGCGTCGCTGCTGCGCAGGACGAGTTCGTGGTCGACGAAGTCGAATTCGATGTCGAGCAGGCGGCCGTCGACGGAAATCGCACCGGTCGTCATCCCGCGCGCGCTGACCGCGAACGTGATATTCCACCAGTGGTTCACCAGCGGAGTGCCCGCCATTGTCAGCTTGCCGATGATCTGTGACCACATGTGCAGGGTGTCGCGCGTGTCGGACCAGGAGTCGACGCGTAGGGCCGGCCATACGGCCTTGGCGGGAGTCGAACGTGCCATCGGGATCCTCGCTCTCTCGGTGCGCGACCCCGTGGGCCCGCCCGTTCACAGCCAGGTGCGCTGGCTGATTGGTCAACCGTTCGGCGTGTCCTGCGACGTTTCATCGTACGTCGGCGCTGGTAGATCGCGCCGCAAGGACGAATCCGACCATCAGAGGGGTTGTGTGGGACTCCGAGTCTCATATAACGTAGGAGTCGCGCCACACCGAAGGAGACACCGCTGATGCTGTCGACAATCAAGAAC
>NZ_JBHWZY010001033.1:0-2165 GCF_042727815.1 Nocardia sp. NPDC060220 | reverse complement strand
GCTCCCTCGCCGAGGACGACACCATCGCGCTGATGGTCGAGCAGGGCACCTTCCTGGTGCCCACGAGCTACCTCTCCGAAGGGCTCGATGTCTCCAAAGCCGCACCCGCGCTGCAGAAGAAGGCCGCCGAGGTCTTCCCACGGGCGCGCGAGACCCTGCGCAAGGCCATCCGCGCCGGCGTCAAGATCGCCTGCGGCACCGACGCGCCCGCGGTGCCGCACGGCCACAACGCCAAAGAACTGTGGGCGCTGGTCGACCGCGGCATGACACCGGCGCAGGCGCTGCGCGCGGCGACGATCGTCAGCGCCGAACTGATCGGTGTCGACGACCGAGGGCGGCTGGCGCCCGGGCTGCTTGCCGACATCATCGCCGTACCCGGGGACCCCACCGCCGACATCACGACCATCGAGGACGTTCGGTTCGTGATGAAGGACGGCCGGGTCCACAAGAAGCCCTGATCAGCGAAAACCGTTCGCCCGCAGTTTGAATACGCGCATCAGATCCGAGGTAGCAATGTCGCCACGTCAGCAGCTCTATATCGGCGGTCGCTGGGTCGATCCAGCCACCGACCAGACGGTCGAGGTGATCTCGCCGCACACCGAGCAGGCCATCGCCCGGGTGGCCGACCCGACGACCGCCGATGTCGATCGCGCGGTCGCGGCCGCGCGCGCGGCGTTCGACACCGGACCGTGGCCCCGCACGGATCCGCAGGAGCGCGTGGCGATCATCCGCGAGCTGGTGCGGTGCTACCGCGCCCGCGAAGACGAACTCGCGCAGCTGATCACCACCGAAATGGGTGCGCCGATTACCTTCTCGCGCTCGGCGCACGCCAAGTTGCCCGGCATCATGATGAGCGCTTTCGCCGACATCGCGGCCGCCTACCGATGGCGCGACACCAGAGCCGGGTTCCTCGGCCGGGACGTGGTCGTGGGCCACGAACCCGTCGGGGTCGTGGCCGCGATCATTCCCTGGAACATGCCGATGTTCTTGATGGTGGGCAAGCTGATCCCCGCACTGCTCGCCGGGTGCACGGTGGTGCTCAAACCGTCGCCGGAGACGGCGTTGGACGCGCATCACATGGCCGAACTGCTCGATCAGGTCGGGTTGCCACCAGGGGTGGTCAGCATCCTGCCCGCCGGGCGCGAAGTCGGCCGGCACCTGGTCGCGCACCCGGGCGTAGACAAGGTCTCGTTCACCGGATCCACCGGGGCGGGTAGACAAGTCGCCGAGGTCTGCGGCGCGGCACTGCGCAAGGTCAGCCTCGAACTCGGCGGCAAATCAGCCGCAGTGGTGCTCGATGACGCCGATCCCTCTGCCGTGGCCACCGGCATGATGGTGGCCGGGCTGATGAACAGCGGCCAGGCCTGCGTCGCCCAGACCCGAGTCCTCGTCCCGCAGCATCGCCACGACGACTTCGTCGACGCGTTGGTGAGTGTGATCGAAAACCTCACCGTCGGTGACCCGTTCGATCCGGCGACCCGAGTCGGCCCGATGGTCTCGCACCGTCAACAGCAGCGCGTTCGGGACTACATCGCCCTGGGGCAGCGCGAAGGAGCCCGCCTACTCGTCGGCGGCAGCGACCTGCCCGAGGGCATCGAGCGTGGTTGGTACGTCCGGCCCACCTTGTTCGCCGACGTGGACAATTCCATGCGGATCGCACAGGAGGAGATCTTCGGTCCCGTCCTGAGCGTGATCGCCTACGCCGACGACGAACACGCGTTGCATCTCGCCAACGACAGCGAGTACGGGCTCTCGGGCTCGGTGTGGTCACCCGATATCGAGCGCGCCACGGCGATCGCGCGCCGGGTGCGCGCGGGCACCGTCGGTATCAACGAGCCCTACAGCATGGATCCCGTGGCGCCTTTCGGCGGCGTCAAGAACAGCGGCATCGGCCGCGAGTTCGGCGCCGAGGGCCTCGAGGGCTACCTCGACACCGTGTCACTCTCGATGCGCCCCCCGGCGAATTCCGCACTGCCGCGGGCGAATACCCTCTCCCCTCGAGCCATGGCCCCGCCGAGCGGGATCCGCAGCTCATGAGCGACCGGGGCCGGGATTCGCGATCAGGGCAGCTTGATCGCGGACATGTACATCTCGAGGATCGGTCCGTAGAGGTCGACACTGTCGAGTTCGGTGCCCAGCACAACGGAGGGCGTCGTGTGGATGAG
>NZ_JBHWZY010001032.1:0-2165 GCF_042727815.1 Nocardia sp. NPDC060220 | reverse complement strand
GGGTGGACCGTCTGTCCGCCCTCATCGGCGCTTGTCGCGTTTGTCTCACTACCGTTCAGCGCGGCGGTCGGTGGTCTGGGCGGCCGGTTCGGGCAGGCCGTGTTACTACCGTAGAGACCCGCTGGGTGACGGCGGTGGAGGTCGGCCGCAGCCGGTGAGGTGCCCCTCACAGGGCGCCCGGTTACCTTGCGCGACTAAGCTCGGCATCAACAACCCAGGTCGATCCGCGAAACGTACGAAAGAAGGCAGCCGAACGTGACCAGCACAATCGGATTGGGGATGCCCGCCGCTCCCGCTGCTGTTCTCGCACCCCGGCGCAAGACCCGCCAGCTGATGGTCGGCAATGTCGGCGTCGGTAGCGATTCGCCGATCTCGGTGCAGTCGATGACCACCACCAAGACCCACGACATCAACGCCACGCTGCAGCAGATCGCCGAGCTCACCGCCTCGGGCTGCGACATCGTGCGGGTGGCCTGTCCGCGCCAGGAAGACGCCGACGCGCTCGCCACGATCGCGAAGAAGTCGCAGATCCCGGTGATCGCCGACATCCACTTCCAGCCGCGCTACATCTTCGCCGCCATCGACGCGGGCTGCGCCGCGGTGCGCGTCAACCCGGGCAACATCAAGGAATTCGACGGCCGCGTCGGCGAGGTGGCCAAGGCCGCGGGCGCCGCGGGCATCCCGATCCGCATCGGCGTCAACGCCGGTTCGCTGGACAAGCGGATGCTGGAGAAGTACGGCAAGGCCACCCCCGAAGCGCTGGTCGAGTCGGCGCTGTGGGAGGCGAGCCTGTTCGAGGAGCACGGCTTCGGCGACATCAAGATCTCGGTCAAGCACAACGACCCGGTGATCATGGTCGAGGCCTACCGCCAGCTCGCCGCGCAGAGCGACTACCCGCTGCACCTCGGCGTCACCGAAGCGGGCCCGGCGTTCCAGGGCACGATCAAGTCCGCGGTGGCCTTCGGCGCGCTGCTCAGCGAGGGCATCGGCGACACGATCCGCGTGTCGCTCTCGGCCCCGCCCGCCGAGGAGATCAAGGTCGGCAGCCAGATCCTGCAGTCGCTGAACCTGCGCCCGCGCAAGCTCGAGATCGTGTCCTGCCCATCGTGCGGACGCGCTCAGGTGGACGTGTACACCCTGGCCGACGCGGTCGCCGCCGGCCTGGACGGCCTGGAGGTGCCGCTGCGCGTCGCGGTGATGGGCTGTGTCGTGAACGGGCCCGGCGAGGCCCGCGAAGCCGACCTCGGTGTCGCCTCCGGTAACGGCAAGGGGCAGATCTTCGTCAAGGGTGAGGTCATCAAGACCGTGCCCGAGCATTTGATCGTGGAGACCCTGATCGAAGAGGCGATGCGCATCGCCGAACAGATGGACGCGGAGCCGGGCACGGAGCCCGTTGTCTCTGTGAGCTGAACCGGCCTCCGCACAGTCATCCGCCGGATTCGGCGGACCCGTACCGCTCGGCGTGCTTTCGTGGCAGGCTTGTGCCGTGCGGAGTCTGCTGGAGCCGACGCGACGGTCCAAAACCGCTCCCGCGCGCCCGGTGGCCGTGCGAGATGTCGGTGAGGTGCTGCGCGTCCTCGACGCCGACCCGGTGGCGTCGTGCATGATCGCGGCCCGGGTGCAGGAATTCGGGATCGACTCCCGGACCGGTGCCGGTGAGCTGTGGAGCCGCGGCGGACCGGCCGACTCCCTGTGTTTCTCCGGCGCCAATCTGGTGCCGCTGCGCGGTGACCAGCAGGCATTGCGCGCGTTCGCCGATCGGGCAGGCCGCTGGCCGCGGGTGTGTTCCTCGGTGGTCGGCAGGCAGGAACTCGCACTCCCGCTGTGGGAGATGCTGCTCCCGGCCTGGGGCCCGGCCAGGGAACTGCGCGCCGATCAGCCCCTGCTGGCACTGGCCAGGCCGGCCGCCGCGCGCGCCGACGGGGGAGTGCGCCGCGTGCGGCCCGACGAGATCGACCGCTATTTGACCGCCGCGATCGCGATGTTCATCGAAGAGGTCGGCATCGACCCGCGCACGGGCGACGGTGGGCGCGGCTATCGGAGGCGGATCAAGAATCTCATCGAATCCGGTAGGGCCTGGGCACGTTTCGAGGACGGTGAGGTCGTCTACAAGGCCGAGATCGGCGCGCTGTCGCGGCGCACCGGCCAGATCCAAGGCGTGTGGG
>NZ_JBHWZY010001031.1:0-2167 GCF_042727815.1 Nocardia sp. NPDC060220 | reverse complement strand
GAACAACACTGGGATCACGAAGTCGGCTTCCTCGTCGTCGGCAGCGGCGCGGGCGGGCTCACCGCCGCGCTCGCCGCCGCCGATCGCGGCCTGGACACCCTGGTCATCGAGAAAGCCTCCGTGTACGGCGGCAGCACCGCGCTCTCGGGCGGCGGCATCTGGGTGCCCAACAACCCGGCGCTGCTGCGCGAGGGCCTCGGCGATTCCCGCGCCGACGTGCGCGCCTACCTCGACGCCGTGGTCGGCGATCGGGTGCCGTCGGCCAACCTCGACGCGTTCATCGACGAGGGCCCGCGGATGCTGGCCTTCCTCGAGACCAGCCCGCACCTGCGATTCCAGTGGTGCGCCGGCTATTCCGACTATCACCCCGAAGCACCGGGGGGACGGCCCGCGGGCCGCTCCATCGAGCCGCTGCCGGTCGATCTCAAACAGCTCGGCGCCGATGAGGATCTGCTGCGTCCGGCCGCGCTCGCGACACCGCCGGGGCTGTTCATCACCTCCAAGGACTTCGTCCAGCTCAATATGGTGACCCGCACCTGGAAGGCACGCTGGACCGCGCTGCTGACCGGCCTGCGGGCGGTCAAGGCGATCGTGTTGCGCAGACACATGGACACGCTCGGCCGGGCCCTGATCGCCCGGCTGCGCCTGGCCGTGCGTGATGCGGGAGTGCAGCTGTGGCTCGACACCCCGTTGCGCTCGCTGATCACCGACGACACGGGCGCGGTGCTCGGCGTGCTCGCCGAGCGCGACGGCCGCGAGATCCGGATCAGGGCGCGTGCCGGTGTGCTGCTGGCCACCGGCGGGTTCGAGTACAACCAGGCCATGCGCAAGGACCACCTGCCCGAGGGCGGGCGCGACAACTTCAGCGCGGCGTCGGCGGACAACACCGGCGACGGCATCATCGCGGGCGAAAAGATCGGCGCGGCGGTCGATCTCATGGACGACGCGTGGTGGATGCCGTCGTTCCAGCGACCGGAGGGCATCAACCAGGTGCTGGTGTCGGAGCGCTCGATCCCACGCTCGATCATCGTCGACAGCACGGGCAAGCGGTTCACCAACGAGGCATCGCCGTATGTGACGTTCGTGCACGCCCAGCTGAAGGGCGGCCACGATCCGGCCTGGCTGGTCTTCGACGCCAAAGCCAAGAGCCGCTACCCGATCGGTGGCATCGTGCCCGGCCAGAAGTTCCCGGCCTCGTGGTCGGAGGCCGGCCTGATCCGGTCCGCGCCCGATCTCGAGGGACTCGCCGCCGCCATCGGCGTGCCCGCCGACGCGTTGCGCGACACAGTGGGACGCTTCAACGGTTTCGCTCGCGACGGGCACGACGCGGACTTCGGCCGCGGGGTCAGCGCCTACGACAACTACTACGGTGATCCGACCCTGGCCACACCCGCACTCGATGTGCTGGACAAGGGCCCGTTCTACGCGCTGCGGGTGCGGATCGGCGACCTCGGCACCAAGGGCGGCCTGGTCTACAACGCCGACGCCCAGGTGCTGCGCGCCGACGGGTCTCCTATCCCCGGCCTCTACGCCGTGGGCAACACCTCCGCCGCGGTGATGGGCAACGACTACGCCGGTGCGGGCGCGACGATCGGCCCGGCCATGGTGTTCGGCTACATCGGCGCCCGCCATGCCGCCGGCGAGCGATGAGAGGGGCGGCCATGCAACCCGTCGAATGCGCTTCCTGCGGAAACAAGGTGCTGGCAGAGAAATTCAGTCCCAGTCACACCAGCATCCAGTGGCTCGACGACGCCGAGTCCGCGTGCCCCGAATTCGCTCGGCGCGCGGCCCTCGGTGAGCACAGCAGCTGGATCCCCACCTGCCCCGCCCTGCGCGACTCCATCGAGGACGCCGTCCGCGTCGGCGCGCTGGCGACCGATCAGCTCCGCCACGAACCGGTTCCCGGCCGACTCGGCTGACACCCAAGACCAGGAGAGAACCCCATGAACAGACTCGACAACCACCGGACGCTGGTCACCGGCGCCGCCTCGGGCATCGGCGCGGCCACCGCCCTGCGACTGCTCGACGAGGGCGCCAGGGTGGTCGCCGCCGACGTATCAGCCGAGGGCCTCGCCGCGACGAGCGCGCAGGCCGCCGAGCGCGGCACCGCCGACCGGCTCACCACCCTCACCATCGATATCGGCGACGAGCAGTCGGTGATCGAGGG
>NZ_JBHWZY010001030.1:0-2169 GCF_042727815.1 Nocardia sp. NPDC060220 | reverse complement strand
AAGCTCGACTCGGTGTTCTTCGCCGACACCCTCGCCGTGGGACCGCGGATCGAACGCAACACCCTCACCGTGTTCGAACCGATCACCCTGCTGTCGGCGATCGCCGCGGTCACCGAGCGGATCGGCCTGATCGCCACCGCGTCCACCAGCTACAACGAACCGTTCAATCTCGCACGCAAGTTCGCCTCGCTCGACCACATCAGCGCGGGCCGGGCCGGATGGAACATCGTCACCTCCGGCAATGTCGACGAGGCCTACAACTTCGGGCTCGACGCGATACCCGAGCATGCCCGCCGCTACGAACGCGCCGAGGAATTCGTCGACGTGGCGCTGGCGCTGTGGGACAGCTGGGAAGCCGAGGCGATCGTGCTCGACACCGAGACCGGTGTGTTCGCCGACCCGAGCCGGGTGCACACCCTCGACTACGCGGGCGAACGGTTCCGTGTTCGCGGGCCACTGAACTCCCCCCGTGGACCGCAGGGTCGTCCGCTGCTGGTGCAGGCCGGGTCCTCGGAATCGGGCAAGGAGTTCGCCGCTCATCGTGCCGAAGCTGTGTTCACCGCCCAGCGCACCCTCGACGAGGGCGTGCAGTTCTACCGCGATCTCAAGTCGCGCCTGGCGAAATACGGTCGCGCCCACGACGACTTGAAGGTGCTGCCGGGCCTGGTGCCGTTCATCGCCGACACTGTCGAGGAGGCCAGGGCGCTCGAGCAGGAGTTCACCGACCTGATCTCGCCCGATTACGCACTGCGCCAACTGTCCTCGATGCTCGGCGTCGATCTCACCGCGCACGCGCTGGACGCACCGTTGCCGCCGCTGCCCGCCGAGAGCGAGATCGAGGGCGGCAAGAGCCGGTTCACGCTGGTCAAGCAACTCGCCGAGACCGAGGACCTCACGGTGCGTCAGCTCATCGGCAAGCTGGGCGGCGGCCGCGGTCACCGCACCTTCGCCGGCACCCCCGAGCAGGTAGCCGATGAGCTGCAGAGCTGGTTCGACGCGGGCGCGGCCGACGGGTTCAACATCATGGCGCCCTACCTGCCCGGCGGCCTGGCGGACTTCGTGGACCGCGTGGTGCCGATCCTGCAGGAACGCGGACTGTTCCGCACCGATTACGAATCCACCACCCTGCGCGGCCATTACGGGCTCGCTCCGGTGGAAAGCCAGTTCGCCGAGCAGGAGTCACGGGTGAGCGCCTGATGCGCGCCCGCCGACTCGATATCGAGTTCATGCGGGTGGTGAGCAGTTCCTGTCGGGAGTGAGGACTCCCGCACCCCCGCAACAGACTTCCCACGAAGGACCACCGACATGACCACCATCGAAAACCCCAGCGTCGTCACCGCTCTCGAGATCACCCCGGTCGCGGGCCACATCGGCGCCGAGGTGACCGGCGTCGACCTGCGCGAGGAACTCGCCGACTCCCAGGTCGACGAGCTCACCGCGGCGTTGCACCGGCACAAGGTGCTGTTCTTCCGCGACCAGCAGATCGGGCACACCGAACAGATCGCGTTCTCGCGCCGCTTCGGCGCGGTCACCCCGTCACACCCCTACGACGACGACGCGCCCACCGAGCACCCCGAGATCCTGGCTGTCGACAGTCGCCTCTACGAGAAGAAGTTCGGCCGCAAGAAGTTCAGCTACACCAACCAATGGCACACCGACGTCTCGCCGCTGATCAACCCGCCCGCAGCCTCGATCCTGCGCGCTGAGATCGCGCCGGAGACCGGCGGCGACACCCAGTGGACCAACCTCGCCGCGGCCTACGCCGGGCTGCCGGAATCGCTGCGCACCTTCCTGGACGGGCTGCGCGCCGAACACCGCTTCGGTGGCCGGATCCCGCCGTGGGAGGCGGGCAGCGAGTACGCCCGCAAGATCGCCGCCGCGCCGCTGGTGACCGAGCACCCCGTCGTCCGCGTCCACCCGGTGACCGGTGAGCGCGTGCTGTTCGTCAACCCCGGCTTCACCACCAGGATCCTGGGGCTGACCCCGCCACAGAGCGATGCCCTGTTGCAGCTGCTGTTCGACGAGATCTCACATCCCTCCTACACCGTCCGCTTCCGCTGGAGCAAGGGCTCCATCGCGTTCTGGGACAACCGCGCCACCGCGCATCTGGCCCCCAGCGACCTCGACCACCTCGACGTCACCCGGGTCCTCTACCGCACCACCCTCGAG
>NZ_JBHWZY010001029.1:0-2172 GCF_042727815.1 Nocardia sp. NPDC060220 | reverse complement strand
GGAACAGGATTTGAACCTGCGACCTCTGGGTTATGAGCCCAGCGAGCTACCGAGCTGCTCCATCCCGCGTTGCAAATACCACTTTACACGGGGTGGGGCGGAAGGCGAAATCGCTGGCCTGATCAGCCGAAATGGATGCCTTGCGCGAGCGGGAGTTCGGTGGAGTAGTTGACGGTGTTGGTGGCCCGGCGCATGTAGGCCTTCCAGGAGTCGGAGCCCGATTCCCGGCCGCCGCCGGTGTTCTTCTCCCCGCCGAACGCGCCGCCGATCTCCGCGCCCGATGTCCCGATGTTGACATTGGCGATGCCGCAGTCGGAACCGGCGAGGAACTGTTCGGCCTCGCGCTGGTCGAGGGTGAAGATCGACGAGGAAAGTCCCTGGGTCACACCGTTGTTCAAGGCGATGGCTTCGTCGAGTTCGTCGTAGGTCAGCACGTACAGAATCGGCGCGAAGGTTTCCTCGCGCACGAGTTCGGTCTGCGCGGGCATGCGGACGAGGGCGGGCCGCACGTAGTAGGCGTCGGGTCCGAGCGTCTCGACGCGCTCACCGCCGCAGACGATGTCGCCGCCCTCGGCCACCGAACCGACCAGCGCCTTCTGCATCCCGGCGAAGGCATGCTCGTTGATCAGCGGCCCGACCAGGATGCCGTCGTCGAGTGGATTGCCCACGGGCAGTTGGCTGTACGCCGCGGCGAGCCGTTCGACCAGCTGGTCGGCGATCGAACGATGCGCGATCAACCGTCGCAGACTCGTACACCGCTGGCCCGCTGTCCCCGCCGCGGAGAAGACGATGCCACGCACCGCCAGTTCCAGATCGGCACTCGGCGCGACGATCGCGGCGTTGTTTCCACCCAGCTCGAGCAGGCATCGACCGAAACGCCCGGCCACCCGCGGGGCGACGGTGGCGCCCATCCGCACCGAGCCCGTCGCGCTCACCAGGGCGACCCGGCCATCGTCGACCAACGCCGAGCCGACGGTCGCGTCCCCTTGGATCAGCTGGTGCACTTCGGGATCCGCGCCTACATCCACCGCCGCGCGACGCAGCAGCGTGTGGCAGGCCAGCGCCGTCAACGGCGTGGTCTCCGACGGCTTCCAGACCACCGTGTCGCCGCACACCAGGGCGATCGCGGTATTCCAAGCCCACACCGCGACAGGGAAATTGAACGCCGAGATCACCCCGACTACGCCGAGTGGATGCCAGGTCTCCATGAGGCGATGGCCGGGACGCTCGGAAGGCATAGTGGCGCCGTAGAGTTGGCGCGAGAGCCCGATCGCGAACTCGCAGACGTCGATCATCTCCTGTACTTCGCCCAGCGCCTCGGGGCCGATCTTGCCTGCCTCCAGGGTCACCAGCTCCGCCAGCTCGTCCTGATGGGCCACCAGCAACTGGGCCAGCCTGCGCACCAGGCCCGCTCGCACCGGCGCGGGGACCGTGCGCCAGGCCTCGAACGCGGTTGCGGCGCGGCCGATCGCGGCGTCCACGTCGGCGGGGGCGTCGACGGCCAGCGGCAACAGGACACCGCCGGAGATCGGCGTGCGCGCCAGCAGCGGGCCGGGTTCCGGCACCGCGGCGCCGAGGCCGTGCAGGAGCGCCCTGGCTCGCAGCGAGAGCTGCTCGGAGAAGTTCACGGTCTGCGTCATCGGTACTCTGCTCACCTTCTGCTGTTTGGTACGACTCACGGAAAAGTTCGGGAGAATTCGGTGGGGAACGGAAAGAAGTTTTCCCCGCGCGAGCCCCACGCTGCGTTAGCCTTCGCTGATGGCGGATACACCGGCTCGACCCCAGCTCGATGACATCGATCGACTATTGATCAAAGAACTGATGGCAGACGGCCGCGCCACATTGTCGAATCTGGCGGAGAAGGCCAGTCTCTCGGTCTCCGCGGTGCAATCGCGGGTGCGCAGGCTCGAAGCGCGCGGCGTGATCCGCGGATACACGGCGCAGGTGGACCCCGAAGCGCTCGGGCACTTGTTGTCGGCGTTCGTCGCGATCACTCCTCTCGACCCGTCCCAGCCCGATGACGCGCCCGCCTTGCTGCAGCACATCCCCGGCATCGAGGGGTGCCACTCGGTAGCGGGCGAGGAGAGCTACGTCCTGCTGGTTCGGGTGGCCTCGCCTCGGCATCTGGAACATCTGCTGCAGGAGATCAGGGCCACGGCCAATGTGCACACC
>NZ_JBHWZY010001028.1:0-2173 GCF_042727815.1 Nocardia sp. NPDC060220 | reverse complement strand
GGACAGCGAAGTCCTGCACCGCAACTCGCACAGACGAGCACCGCGGACCCGGGGAGCACCGGGTCCGCGGTGAGGCTCAGGGCAGGGGAACCCAGGTGCCGAAGAACCAGAAGCCGTGCTGCGGCGCGTCGTTGTGATGCTCCGGCTGTTGCTGCGGCCGGTGCTCCTGACCCTGCCCGGGCCGCTGCTGGTCGTGCCCACCCGGATCCGCGCTCGCCACGCCCGCCGTGGCACCCAGCACCCCGAGGGCGAGAGTGCCCGCCACCGCGGTCTTGGCCACTGTCGACTTCATTCTCATGAGCGTTCCTCCTGATCTTCGATCTCACCGCCGAGATCGTCGGCCGGCCGAAGTGCTCGGCCGATAGCTGAATCTTCGCGGCGCAACCGTCGAGCCCGGTGGGACCCGGCTGGGAGTCGGCTGTGTATCGGATTCGGCGACCGCGCGCGAGCACCCCGCCCCGGCGCCGCCCCCTCGATGCAGTCGACGTTGCTACAGTTCACCAGCCGTGGTGTTCGGGAAACCGGTGTAGAACCGGTGCGGCCCTCGCCACTGTGATCGGGAGTTGTGAATCGATCCGGACGACATCTGTCATCCGGAGCCACTGGGGCCCTGCCCTGGGAAGGTGGATTCACCGCGCACTATCCCGTCAGCCAGGAGACCGGCCACGGCTACGCAGTACCCCATTCCACGAGGACCTGGAAGGCCGTCTCTTGACCCGCTCTGTTTTCGCGCGCCTACGTTCCGGCGCGTTGCTCGCCTGCACGATCGTTGTCACCGGTTGTGGTGTGCAACCCCTCTCCGACGCGGAGGGCGCAGCTGCTGTCACCCGCGTGAACTGTGGGATCGACGTCGCCGTCGATGGCCCACCGCAGCGGATCTACGCGGCGTATCAGCCGTCGATCGAGATCGCGCACGCGCTCGGTGTCACCGATCGGCTGGTGGGGACAGCATTCCTGGACTCCGCCGTGCTTCCGGAGTACGTCGGCGCGCAGGCACGCTCGCCATACGTCGAGAAGTTGCCCAGTCGCGACGAACTGCTCGCCCAGCGACCCGACTTCGTCATGTCGGGTTTCAACGGGGTGTTCGCGTCCTCGGCGCAGAACAGCGTCGGCACCAGGGCGAGCCTGCACGAGTTGGGTGTGCGCACCTGGGTGCTGAGTCCGCTGTGCCCGAGTGCCGACGGGCTCGCCGATGAGGCGATCGACCCCGATACCGTGCGCTTCGACAACGTGTACGCCGACCTGCGCGACCTCGGTGCCCTCTGGGGCACCTCCGAGCGCGCCGAAGAAGTTGTCACGCAGCTGAGTTCACGCATCGACGCGGTCCGCGCCAAGGTCGGCAACGCCGGGAAGCCGCGGGTCGCGGTCGTCACCCCCAAAGACGACGGCTCCTACACCGTGGCAGGCGGCATCGATTTCATCACCCAGATCATCGAGGCCGCCGGTGGCGTGAATGCCTTCGCCGATCTCACCGCGAAGCGCAACGTGCCAGTCGGCGCGGAAGAGCTCATCGCCCGTGACCCCGACATCATCCTGACCAGCCTGTGCTGCAAGGCGACCTACACGCGCGCCGACGGTCAGCCCCAGGTCGACAAGATCGTCGGAAACCCGGCATTCGCGAATCTGGCGGCCGTGCGGAACGCGACTGTGCACCCGTTCCTGTTCGCCGACCGGGCGGCAGGGGTGCGGATCGCACACTCGACTGAACTGGTCGCCACCCTGATCCATCCCGAGTTGTTCCGGCGGTGACGCGCACCGCTCGCGGCGCCGGTCCGATCGTGGCCGGCGCCGCGCTGGTGGCTGTCTGCGTCGCGTCCATCCTGATCGGCTCGCACCCGCTCACCCTCGACCAGGCCGTGGTCGCGTTCACCGATTTCCAGGGGACCGACACCGACCGGGTCGTGCGCTACATCAGGCTGCCCAGAACTGTCGCGGGACTCCTCGCCGGTGTCGCGTTGGCGCTGGCGGGCGCGGTGATGCAGGGGCTCACTCGCAACCCGCTGGCCGGGCCCGGCCTG
Source organism: Nocardia sp. NPDC060220 (assembly GCF_042727815.1). Classification (NCBI taxonomy): domain Bacteria; kingdom Bacillati; phylum Actinomycetota; class Actinomycetes; order Mycobacteriales; family Nocardiaceae; genus Nocardia; species Nocardia sp. NPDC060220. The sequence goes on along the minus strand of NZ_JBHWZY010001028.1, from coordinate 155 downwards.
CTCGGCGTCAACGCCGGTGCGTCCCTGGCGATCGTGATCGCGATGGGTGCGTTCGGCCTCACGGCGACGGGCGGATTCATCTGGTTCGGCTTCCTCGGTGCCGCGGTCGCCGCGGCGTTCGTCTACACGCTGGGATCGTTGGGGTTCGGTGGCGC
>NZ_JBHWZY010001027.1:0-2175 GCF_042727815.1 Nocardia sp. NPDC060220 | reverse complement strand
GGGTGGTGAACACGATGCCGATGGCGGCGTCTTCCTTCACCCGGCTCGTATCGCGGACCACGCCGATCAACGCCACCGCGAGGAACCCGAAGATCACCGCGCCGACAGCGAACGGCCAGCCGACGATGTAGGCCAGCACCACACCGGGCAGCACCGCGTGCGACACCGCGTCACCCATCAGCGACCAGCCGATCAGCACCAGCCAGCACGACAGCACCGCACAGACCACGGCGGCCGTGACCGTGGTGGCCAGCGCGCGCACCATGAATTCGTAGCGCAGCGGGTCGATGAAGAACTCCTCGAGGCTCATCGGTCTCCGTCCACATCCAGGCCGAAGGCCTTGGCCAGGTTCTCCGGGCGCAACACCACATCGGGGTCGCCGTGCTCGAGCACCCGGCGGTTCAACAGCACTGCCTCGTCGGCCAATTGGGGCAACGCGTGCAGATCATGGGTGGACACCAGGATGGTGGCCCCGTCGGCGGCGAGCTCACGCAACAGCGCGGTGATGGTCGCCTCGGAGCGCTTGTCGACACCGGCGAACGGCTCGTCGAGCAGCAGGATCGTGGCCTCCTGGGCGATGCCCCGAGCCACGAACGTGCGCTTCTTCTGACCACCCGACAGCTGCCCGATCTGCCGGTCGGCCAGGTCGGTGAGCTCGACGCGGGCCAGCGCGGCGTCGACGGCGGCACGGTCGGCCTTACTCGCCCGGCGGGTGAAACCCATTTTCCCGTAGCGCCCGGTCATCACCACATCGCGCACCGACAGCGGGAAACTCCAGTCCACGTCCTCGGACTGCGGCACGTAACCGAGACTGCCCGCCTTGCGCGCGGCGGCCGGGGGGCGGCCGTTGATCAGCACCCGGCCTCGATCGGGCGTGACCAGCCCCATCACGGTCTTGAACAGCGTCGACTTGCCCGAGCCGTTCATACCGATCAGCCCGCACACCCGGCCCGATTTCAGGGTCAGTTCGACAGTGTCGAGCGCGAGCACATCGCCGTAGTGGACTGTCACGTCCTGGATTTCGACTACCGGTGCGGTCATTTCGAGACTCCGGCGAGTGCGGTCGCGATGGTCTTCGCGTCGTGGCGGATCAGGTCCAAGTAGGTCGGGACCGGTCCGTCGGCCTCGGAGAGCGAGTCGACATAGAGCACGCCGCCGAACCGTGAACCGGACGCCTCGACCACGCGTTGCATCGGCGCGTCCGACACCGTCGATTCACAGAACACGGCGGGCACGCCGCGCTGGCGAACGAAGTCGATGGTCGAGCCGATCTGCTGCGGGGTGGCCTGCTGTTCGGCGTTGACCGGCCAGATGTACTTCTCGGTCAGCCCCGCGTCGCGAGCCAGGTAGGAGAACGCGCCCTCGCAGGTGACCAGGGCGCGCTGGTCGGCGGGCAGGGTGTTCACCGCGGCGACGAGATCGTCGCGCACGGCGCCGAGCTGCGTCTTGTAGGCATCGCCGTTGGCACGGTAGGCGTCGGCGTGTTCGGGGTCGAGATCGGTGAACGCGCGGACCATGTTGCCGACGTAGATCTGCGCGTTCACCGGCGACATCCAGGCGTGCGGATTGGGCTTGCCCCGGTAGGCGTCCTCGCTGATGTCCATCGGCGCCACCCCCTCGCTGACCACGGCGTGCGGCACATCGAGGTCGGCGACGAACTGGGTGAACCAGGCCTCGAGGTTCAGCCCGTTGTCCAGGATCAGATCAGCCTTGGCGGCCTTCTTGATATCGCCCGGCGTCGGCTCGTACCCATGGATCTCAGCCCCCACCTTGGTAATCGATTCGACCCGCAGATGCTCGCCTGCCACATTCCGCGCCATGTCGGCCAGGACCGTGAAGGTGGTGAGAACCACCTTCTTCCCGTCGTCATCGGAGGTGATCCCACCGCAGGCAGTGAGCGCGAACGCCATGACACTCAGAACACATGCCGCAAGCATCCGGCGGCGCGCCGGCGAACGGTAGAACCCAACCCTCATTCCAGAATTATATTGTTCGGGTAGCCGAACTTTCAAGTTCAGGGCTAGAAACAGTCGCGAGGACGGCTCAGGATGCCCAGGGCGGGGTGAAGGTAGAGCCGTCGGGGAGCTCGGCCGCGAAGCCGACCCGCACGGTCACCAGCAGCCTGGCGATCTCGTCGGCCGAGTTCGCGAGGGCGATCATCGAACCGGCGGGCGC
>NZ_JBHWZY010001026.1:0-2178 GCF_042727815.1 Nocardia sp. NPDC060220 | reverse complement strand
ACTACGAGACCGGTCGCTCCTCGCGCCATGCATGTAGCCTCTTAGCCGATGTCTGAGAACATTTCGACCACCAACGATGAGGCGTTCGCGCTCCCTACGCGCACCCGCAAGCTCACCGGTTGGGGTCGCACCGCACCCACCTCCGCCGAAGTGCTCTCGACCAGCGATCCGGAACTGATCGCCAAGGCCGTGAGCATGGTGGCGCAGGACAACGACTCGAAGCCGGCGCATCTGCGACGCGGCGTGATCGCGCGTGGCCTCGGCCGCTCCTACGGCGACAACTCGCAAAACGCGGGCGGCCTCGTGATCGACATGCCCGCGCTGAACAAGATCCACAGCATCGACGCGGCCACCCGCCTCGTCGACGTGGACGGCGGCGTCGACCTCGACCAGCTGATGAAGGCAGCGCTGCCGTTCGGCCTATGGGTTCCGGTCCTACCCGGTACCCGCCAGGTCACCGTCGGCGGCGCCATCGGCTCCGATATCCACGGCAAGAACCACCACAGCGCCGGCAGCTTCGGCAACCACGTGCGTTCGATGGATCTGCTCACCGCCGACGGTGTCGTCCGCACGATCACCGCCGCGTCCGATCCGGAGCTGTTCTGGGCGACCATCGGCGGCTGCGGCCTGACCGGCATCATCCTGCGGGCCACCGTCGAGATGACCCCCACCGAGACGGCGTACTTCATCGCCGACGGCGACGTGACCAGCACCCTCGACGAGACCATCGCCTTCCACAGCGACGGCTCCGAGGACAAGTACGAATACAGCTCGGCCTGGTTCGACGCCATCAGCCCGCTGCCCAACCTGGGACGCGCGGCCATCTCACGCGGCAACCTGGCCAAGGTCGACCAGCTGCCGAAGAAGCTGCAGAAAGACCCGCTGCGCTTCAACGGCAAGACCTTCTTCACGCTGCCCGATGTGTTCCCCAACGGGCTGGCCAACAAGTACACCTTCGGGCCGATCGGTGAGATCTGGTACCGCAAGTCGGGCACCTACCGGGGCAAGGCGCAGAGCCTGACCGCCTTCTATCACCCGCTCGACATGATGGGCGAATGGAACCGCGGCTACGGCTCCAACGGCTTCCTGCAGTACCAGTTCGTGGTTCCGCCGGAGTCGGTCGAAGAGTTCAAGCGCATCATCATCGACATCCAGAGCTCGGGTTTCTACTCGTTCCTCAATGTGTTCAAGCTGTTCGGCGAGGGCAACCAGGCGCCGCTGAGCTTCCCGATGGCCGGCTGGAACATCTGCGTCGACTTCCCGATCTCGCGTGGGCTCAACGAGTTCGTCACCGAGCTCGACCGGCGTGTGCTCGAGTTCGGCGGGCGGCTCTACACCGCGAAGGATTCGCGTACCTCGGCCGAGACCTTCCACAAGATGTACCCGCGGATCGACGAGTGGATCAAGGTCCGCCGCAGCGTCGACCCGAATGGCGTGTTCATGTCCGATATGGCCAGGAGGCTGGAGCTCCAGTGATCAACGCAGTTGGCAACCCGCAGACCATCCTGCTCTTCGGCGGCACCTCCGAGATCGGTCTCGCGATCGTGGCCGAGTACCTGGCCAAGAGCCCGGCCCGGGTCATCCTGGCGAACCTGCCCGGCGACCCGCTGCTCGAGAACGCCGTCACCCAGGTGAAGGCCGCGGGCGCGACCCAGGTCGACGTCGTCGACTTCGACGCGCTCGACACCGAGTCGCACCCCAAGGTCGTCGACTCCGCGTTCGCCGCGGGCGACGTCGACGTCGCGATCGTGGCGTTCGGTGTGCTCGGCGATGCCGAGGAGCTGTGGCAGAACCAGCGCAAGGCGGTCATGACCGTCGGCATCAACTACACCGCCGGTGTGTCGGTGGGCGTGCTGGTGGGCGACAAGTTCAAGGCCCAGGGCCACGGCCGGATCATCGTGATGTCCTCGGTGGCCGGTGAGCGCGTTCGCCGCTCCAACTTCGTCTACGGCTCCACCAAGGCCGGCCTCGACGGTTTCTACCTCGGCCTCGGCGAGGCGCTGCGTCCCTTCGGGCCGCGCGTCACCGTGATCCGGCCGATGCAGGTGCGCACCTCGGCGACCAAGGCCCACTGGGAAGCCACCGGCGCCAAGGAAGCTCCGCTCACCGTCGACCCGGAAGACGTCGCCAAGCTCGCCGTCACCGCGTCGGAGAAGGGCACCGAGATCGTCTGGGCGC
>NZ_JBHWZY010001025.1:0-2179 GCF_042727815.1 Nocardia sp. NPDC060220 | reverse complement strand
GCCGTGGGCAGATGCGGCAGCAGAGCGGAGGGCCTTGCCTCCTTGACCTGGAGGATCAGCGGCTCGCCCCGGTGGTCGAGCAGCAGCACCACGTACGACCGCAGGCCCACACTGCCGGTGCCCACGACGCGGAAGGCCACGTCCTGGACGGCGTACCGCGCAAGGAGCGGCAGCCGGTGGTGCTGGAGGCGATCGGAAGCAGTACCGATCTCACGATCGGAACCGGACGGGAAGCGACCCTCAAGGGTCTGCGGGGCACGCACCGCCTCACTCCGGTCTGCGCGCAGCGGTAATCAGAATTGGCTCAACTGGGCCGGGGAGTGTTCTGCCGCCAGTACAACGCGTCCAATGCGACCGCGACATGCACGCCGTTCTCCGCCAGAGGACGTGGCAGCAACTCGTCCGCGCGGGCGATCCTGCGCAAGATCGTGTTCCGGTGGGTGAACAGGCGCGCCGCAGCGCGCGTGGCATTGCATTGCTCGTTGATGTAGACGAGGACCGATTCGCGTAGTTCGCTGTCGGCGTGTTCCAGATCGCCGAGGGTGTACTTGATGAATCGGTCGGCCTGAGCGCCGTTTTCGGTGATCAGCGAGGTCAGTTGCACCTCGCCGAAGGTGACCAGGCGTCGGGTGCTGTGCGGGCGGGCGAGGATTCGATGCGCGGCCTGCGCGTCGAGATGACTGGTCCGGAACCCGGCGAGGTCTCGGCCGGTCGAGCCGATGGCGATCCGCACGCCGGGGATATGGTCCAGCGCTTCGGTCAGTGCCGCGGTGTCGGGAGGGGTGGGGCCGGGCACCCACACCCACAGGGTGGCCGCGCTGGCGAGCACGCTCAACGCCGTGGCCGCCCCGGCGGCCTGTGTGAGTGCCCTTGTCACCCGATGCGGTTCGTCGAGTTCGGCACCGGGAATGTCACTCCAGGCGATAGCCGCGGTGTGGGTGGCGTCGAGCCGGTAGCCGAGGCGGGTCGACGCGCGCTCGATGTTGGTCGGCTCCCCCTCGAGAATGAGCGAAATGACTTCGCGGCGTTCGGCATACGAGCCGCGGGCGAGTTCGTCGCGCTCCTGACCGATGACCTCGGTGATCGCCTCGATGGTGCCGTCCACGAATGCGGCGATCGAGGCGGCGGTGACCTCCAAGACCTCCTGCAGCTCGAACGGGTCCGGCGTGAGAATGAAGATGATGGTCATCCACCGTCGCCAGACGACATTTTGCCCGACGCGATAGGCCTGCAAAGCGGCCTCGTTCATGCCGCGACGGACCAGGTCGCGAACGATGGCGATCTGGTCCGCACCGAGATTGATCGGCACCGGCATTCCCGGATCGGCCACGTTGGCCGAGGCCCAGTGCAGCAGGTTGCCACGATTGACGCGCCGGACCGCCTCAGCCAGCAGCGGATCCCCCGCGACAGCACGCAGGCTGGTTGTCAGGAGAGTGGCGTCATAGAGTTCGTCGAGCCATTCCTCCGGCGCGTTCAGCGCGATCTCGGCACCTTGGCGGATTACTTCTCGCGCGCGGTCGGACAGGCGTCGATCGAACAGACCATCACCGGAGTGCACCGTGTCATTATGCAACCTCCGATCCGAGTTCATCTGCGCCGAACTGCCCGTCGCCGGCCCGCGTACTTCGTCAACGACACCCGCGACCAGGCCGCGGCGTTCGTCCGCGAACAGCTCAGCCGGTAGCCGCGAAACTCCGAGGTGTCGCCGGGCGGTCGCTGGCATAGTGATTTCGCATGGGACGGACGTTCGAGGATTTGATCGCCGAGGCGGCATCGGCGCCGGTGGAGGGATGGGATTTCTCCTGGCTCGACGGGCGGGCCAGTGAGGCGCGTCCTTCGTGGGGTTTTCAGCGGCTGATGAGTGATCGGCTGCAGACCGCTTCCGCTGCTCTGGATATTCAGACCGGTGGTGGCGAGGTTCTGGCCGAGGCGCAGGTGTTCCCGCAGACCATGGTCGCCACCGAGTCGTGGCCGCCGAACATCGCCAAGGCGACCGCGTTGCTGCATCCTCGCGGCGTCGTTGTCGTCGCCGCGCCCGACGAGCCGCCGTTGCCGTTCGCCGATGCGGCGTTCGATCTGGTCACCAGCCGACATCCGGCGACGATCTGGTGGGCGGAGATCGCGCGCGTTCTGCGTTCGGGGGGAACGTATTTCGCACAGCACGTCGGACCGGCGAGTG
>NZ_JBHWZY010001024.1:0-2179 GCF_042727815.1 Nocardia sp. NPDC060220 | reverse complement strand
CGCTCGGCGCGAACACCCTCGCGGTGGCTGTCGACGTGAGCGTGCGGCAGTCGGTCCTGGATGCCGCAGCGCAGGTGCGTGCCGCGTTCGGCTCTGTGGATCTGGTCGTCGCGAACGCGGGCATCATGCTCGGCGCGCCGTTCGAGCAGGCCGAGATCGACGAATGGGATCAGATGGTGGGGACGAATATCAACGGGTTGCTCTACACCGGAAGAGCCTTCATCGATGACCTACTCGCCGCCGCGGGCGCGGGTCGCCGCGCTGACCTGGTGTTCGTCGGTTCTATCGGCGGCCACGCCGCGTTTGCGAACTATGGCGTCTACTGCGCCACCAAGGCCGCGGTAGCGCACCTGACCCGCACTCTGCGCACCGAACTCGGTCCTCGAGGTGTTCGGGTCAAGAACATCGAACCCGGGTTCGTCGGCACCGAACTCGGTGCCGGAATGCGCGACGACGCCCGTCGCGCCGAGCTCGCCGGATGGCGGGAGGGACTGGAAATCCTGCTCCCCGAGGACATCGCCGACGCGATCGCCTTCGCCGTCTCGGCACCGCGCCGGGTAAACGTCGCCGAACTCATCGTCGTACCCACCGAACAGGGATGATCGAGGGCTGCCGCCGAAACCCTTCGGCGGCAGCAGCGCGCTCTGCCGAGGCACAGCAGCGCACCGTCATCTCGAAAACCAGTCGAAGAACACGGGTGACCGACTGCGCATCGCGTGTGGCGATCCGGTTCATCCGTTTCGGGTGAGGCCCTCGCGGCTGCCATCGGGAAACGTTGGTCGTCGGTCTTCTACGGAAGGATTCATGATGGCTCACTTATCGGAAACCGAGCATCCGGTCCAGCAGGGTTTCGCCGCAGGCACTTCCATCGGCGCCGCGATCCTGCTCCTGGTCGTCGCCGTGTTGTCCGTTCTGCAGGGCATCGCCGCGGTGGCCAAGGACGACCTGTTCGTCGTCGGCATCGACTACGTCTATGAATTCGACACCACGACATGGGGCTGGATCCACATCATCGGCGGGATAATACTCGCGCTGAGCGCGCTGGGGCTGATGGGCGGCGCGACCTGGGCGCGGATTGTGGCGGTCGTCATCGCATCACTGTCGATCATCGCGAATTTCCTGTGGCTGCCCTACTATCCGGCATGGTCGATCCTGATCATCGTGCTCGATGTGGTGGTCATCTGGGCCGTTACGACTTGGAATCCGCGCACGGTCTGATCCGCAGCCCAGGATTGCTGCTCCGAGGATGGCCAACGGTCCGCCACCCCGAGGGCGACCCGAATACGCCAGAAACCTGAAAATGCCCGGTGGCAGTGGTCCGCCGCCGCTGCCACCGGGCGGCGGACCAGTCGGGTACCGAACAGCACCGCGGCTCACACCACGTACGTGATCGCCGCCGCCACCGCGGTGATCCAGTTGTCGTAGAGCGAGACGAGCAGCGCGTCCTTTTCGCCGGCGGCCATGACGGTCCCGGCGCTCACGTGATCGAGGGCTGCCGCCGAAACCATTCGGCGGCAGTCGTTTTCGTTGCCGAATTGGTACGGCCGTGCCCGGATTGCCTGGATACTCGAAGGGGTCACCCGCGGATCGCGTGCGGGGGAGCAGGGGAGAGGACTCGGGATGGCCCTGGTTGTGCAGAAATTCGGCGGTGCGTCGGTAGCCACCGCGGAGCGGATCCGGCGGGTCGCCGAGCGGATCGTGGAGACGAAGAAGCAGGGGCACGATGTGGTGGTGGTCTGCTCGGCAATGGGCGATACCACCGATGAGCTCCTCGAATTGGCGGGCCAGATCGCCTCCGCGCCGGAACCACGCGAGTTGGACATGTTGCTCACCGCCGGTGAGAGGATCTCGAATGCCTTGGTGGCCATGGCGATTCATGCACTCGGCGCGGAAGCACGATCGTTGACGGGCTCGCAGGCCGGCGTGATCACCACCGGCGCCCACGGCCGCGCCAAGATCATCGAAGTCGACCCGGGCCGGGTGCGCCGCGCACTCGACGACGGCGAGGTGGTGCTCGTGGCCGGGTTCCAAGGTGTGAGCCAGGACAGCGACGATGTCACCACGCTGGGCCGTGGCGGCTCCGACACCACCGCGGTCGCACTGGCCGCGGCGTTGAAAGCCGATGTCTGCGAGATCTACACCGACGTCGACGGAGTCTTCACCGCCGACCCGCGCATCG
>NZ_JBHWZY010001023.1:0-2185 GCF_042727815.1 Nocardia sp. NPDC060220 | reverse complement strand
GGGGGTCCCGCCACCCCCGCCCGCCGCGGGGCGGGCGGCTACACGCTGTTGCGGGGTGACCGCCGCAACACTCCCACCGATGTCCTGGCCACCGCGGTGGCCGCCACCGGTGTGCCGACGCTGGTCAACGCCAGCGGCTCGCACTACTACGGCGGCGGGACCGGTGACGCGATCGTCGACGAGACTTCGCCCGCCGGTACGGATTTCCTGGCCACCCTGTGCCGGGACTGGGAATCCGCCACCGAACCGGCCGCCGAAGCGGGCGCGCGCATCGTGCTGCTGCGCAGTGCCGTGGTGCTGGCCCGCAACGGCGGCATGCTCGGCAAGTTGCACCCGCTGTACTGGGCAGGTCTGGGCGGACGCCTCGGCAGCGGCCGCCAGTACCTCCCGTGGATCTCCCTCGACGACGAGGTCGGCGCGATCGTCTTCGCGCTCACCCACCCCGAGCTCTCCGGCCCGATCAATGTCGCCGGCCCCGCCCCCGTCACCAACGCGGAATTCAACCGCGCCTTCGGCCGCGCACTACGCCGGCCGACCCCGTTCATCGTCCCCGGTTTCGCCCTGCAAGCCCTGGTCGGCGAGCTGGCCGACTCGATCCTGCACGGCCCACGCGCCATCCCCGCGGTGCTGGAAGAGGCCGGGTACACCTACCAGCACCCGACCATCGGCGCCGCGCTGGCCGCCGCTGTCGGCAGAGGGTGAGCCGATGCTGATCCGCGACGCCGACAAGGCCGACCTCCCCGCCGTCCTCGCCATCCACAACACCAACATCGCCGAGTCGACCGCGATCTGGGACACCGACGAAGTGGACCTGGACGACCGCCTCACCTGGTTCGCCACCCGTACCGATGCCGCCATGCCGATCCTGATCGCCGAAATCGACGGCGAGGTGGCCGGCTACGCCTCCTACGGCCAGTGGCGTCCCAAGTCCGGCTACCGCTTCACCGTCGAGAACTCGGTCTACGTCGACAGCGGTTTCCAGCGCCGCGGCGTAGCCACCACCCTGCTCACCGAATTGATCGCGCGCGCCATCGATTCCGGTCGCGTGCACGCAATGATCGCCGCCATCGAGTCCACCAACAGCGCGTCGATAGTCCTGCACGAACGCTTCGGTTTCCACACCGTCGGTGAACTCCCCGAGGTCGGCCACAAATTCGGCCGCTGGATGGACCTGACTCTGATGCAGCGCAACTTCCCGGTCGAACCCTGAGACCCTCTTTGGCCGCACCGGACCCCCGGCGTAACGTCAGAACGGTGAACGACACGCGCCCCACCGCGTCCGCTCGATTCGATACGACCCCGATCGTGGTCGAGGATCTCGGACTCATCGACTATCACGCCGCCTGGGAACTGCAACGGCAGACCGCCGATCAGCGCGCCGCTGGCGAAGGTTCCGACCGGCTGTTCGTGCTCGAACACCCGTCGGTCTACACCGCGGGCCGCCGCACCGAGACCGAGGATCTGCCGATCGACGGCAGCCCGGTGGTGCAGGTCGACCGCGGCGGCAAGATCACCTGGCACGGGCCCGGCCAGCTGGTCGGCTACCCGATCATCCGCCTCGCCGAGCCCGTCGATGTCGTCCACTACGTCCGGCGCCTGGAAGAGGCCCTGATCCAGGTCGTGTCCGGGCTCGGCATCACTTGCGGCCGCATCGACGGCCGCTCCGGGGTGTGGCTGCCCGCCACCGAGCTGCTCGCCGAGCGCAAGATCGCCGCGATCGGGGTGCGCGTGCAGCGCGGTGTCGCCCTGCACGGCATCTCCCTGAACTGCAATTCCGTCCTCGACGGCTTCCAGGCGATCGTGCCCTGCGGCATCAAGGACGCCGGCGTCACCACCCTGACCCGCGAACTCGGCCGCGAAATCACCGTCGCCGAGCTCAAGCCTCTCGTCGCCGCCGCGATTGTTGCCGCGCTCGACGGCGAAATTCCCGTCTCGCCGCATGACATTGATCGCACCACCGCACCGGCGAACGCGCAGGCCCCGAGCGTAGAGTCGGTCCGGTGAGTTCCGTAGACGCCTCTGCCCCCGCCGGACGCAAGCTGCTGCGCATCGAAGCGCGCAACGCGGAGACCCCGATTGAGCGCAAACCCAAGTGGATTCGTACCCGAGCCACCATGGGCCCCGAATACACCGAGCTCAAGAGCCTGGTGAAATCCGAGGGTCTGCACACGGTCTGCGAAGAAGC